>NZ_AUPM01000010.1 GCF_003265365.1 Petrotoga sp. 9PW.55.5.1
TGAAAGTATAGTCTTATTAAAAAACAAAGATAACGTACTACCAATAAAAAAAGAAGGAACCATAGCGGTAATAGGAGGATTTGCGAAAAATCCAAGATACCAAGGTGGAGGAAGTTCGCACGTTAACCCAACAAAATTAGACAACGCATTAGAAGAAATAAAAAAGATAGTACAAGGAAAAGCAAAGATTTTATACGAAGAAGGGTATAACACAGACAACGATGAAATAAACAACGAACTAATAGAAAAAGCAAAAAAAGCTGCAAAAGAATCAGAAATAGCAGTAATATTTGCAGGATTACCAGAAAGATACGAATCAGAAGGATACGACAGAGAACACATGAAAATGCCAGAAAACCACAACAAACTAATAGAAGAAGTAAGCAAAGTACAACCAAATACTATAGTAGTACTAAGCAACGGATCACCGGTAGAAATGCCCTGGGTAGACAAAGTAAAAGGGATAATAGAAAGTTACTTAGGGGGGCAAGCAGGTGGTGGAGCAGTAGCAGACGTACTATTTGGAGAAATAAACCCAAGTGGGAAACTAGCAGAAACATTTCCCAAAAAATTAAATCATAACCCATCACACCTCAACTTTCCAGGAGAAGGAAACAAAGTAGAATACAAAGAAGGGGTATTCGTAGGATACAGATACTACGACAAAAAAGAAATAGAACCACTATTCCCGTTTGGTTACGGATTAAGTTATACAAACTTTGAATACTCAGATATAACCATTGACAAAAAAGAAATAACAGATCAAGAAACAATAAAAGTAAAAGTGAAAGTAAAAAATACGGGGAAAGTAAAAGGCAAAGAAATAGTTCAGTTATACATAAAAGATGTAGAAAGCACATTAAACAGACCAGAAAAAGAGTTAAAAGGATTTGAAAAAATAGAATTAGAACCAAACGAAGAAAAGATAGTAACGTTCACTTTAGACAAAAGGGCATTTGCATATTACAATCCAGAAATAAAAGACTGGCATGTAGAAAGTGGAGAGTTTGAAATACTAATAGGGAAATCATCAAAAGAGATAGTATTGAAAGAAAAAGTAAAAGTAAACTCAACGGTTAAAATAAAAAAGAAATTTCACAGAAACTCAACGGTTGGAGATTTAATGGAAGATCCAGTAGGTGTTCAAATAATGAATGAACTTATTCAAAAACTAAGTAAAGTTGGAGGAATGTTCTCAGAAGATGACCACAAAAGTAATGACATGGTACTAGCAATGATGAAATATATGCCTTTAAGAGGTCTAATTAACTTTGGAAAAGGCGAGTTCACAGAAGAGATGTTGAAAGAGATTCTAGAAAAGGTAAATGAAGAAAGATAAAACTAATAATCATGGCATGAGGCGCTCTTTAGAGCGACTTGTGCCATATTTAATTTGCAAAAAATTGGAGGTTTACTTATAAATATATTAATTCAAATTTATCAGACTAAAATGAGGGGTGATTAAGTAAACGAAGAAGCAAAAGAGTTGAGTGAAATATCAACAGAGTTAAAAGGATTAGTTGAGAGTTTTAAGATTTGATTGTTAAAATAAAAAATAAATGAAATTTCAAAAACAAAAAACATAAAAAACCAGTGAGGAATAATAAATTGCAAATATCTTTAAATGGAAAATGGCAAGTATATGACAATGAAAAAGAGTTTGAATTTGAAGGAAATGTACCAGGAACAGTTCAAGGCGACCTTGTGGATTTGAAACTTATGCCTCACCCTTATATAGGGAAAAATGAAGGACTTTTTAAAAGGCTTGAATGGAAAGATTGGGTCTATGAAAAAAGTTTTAATATCGATGATATAGATCAAGGAAAAAGATATGATCTGGTTTTAGAGGGTGTAGACACACTAGCAAATATATATATAAATGATCAGTATGTAGGAAAAACAGAAGATATGTTCATTGAATACAGATTTAATGTAAAAAAATATCTAAAAGTTGGAGAAAATTCTATAAAAGTAGAAATACTATCACCTATCGACTTTCCAAAAAGATTGGAAAAAAATTATGGGAAACTTCATGCTGGTGAAGAAACAGCAAGAGTGTATATAAGAAAAGCGCAGTATTCATACGGTTGGGATTGGGGAGCAAGAATAGCTACAAGTGGAATATATAGAAATATATATATAGATAGTTATAAAGACGGGAGAATATTTGGCTCTACTGCATATTTAGAAGATTTAAATGGGAAAGTTACTTTTACTGGTTATGCTGATATCGATACTGATAAGCTAGAAGATTATCATGTTGAAGTAAGTTTAAATGATTCGTTGACTTTTTCTTTACCAGTTTTTAGAAGTAATGAAGGATTTAAATTTAAGGAAACAAAAACTATAGAAGATATTAAGCTATGGTATCCTCATGATTTAGGAGAAAGCTATCTTTACAAAGTCGGATTCAAACTTAAGAGAAATAACGAAGAAATTTATTCAGAAGAGAAGAAAATAGGATTTAGAATAGTAAGGGTTATAAGAGAAAATGATGGAGAAGGAGAAAGTTTTATATTTGAAATAAACGGAAAAAAGATCTTTGCTAAGGGAGCTAATTGGATACCTGCTGAAAATATTTTAAGTTGGCTTAAAGGCAGCGATTATGAAAAACTAATACAAATGGCGAAAGATGCCAATATGAATATGCTACGAGTTTGGGGTGGGGGACTCTACGAAGATCCTACTTTTTATAATATATGTAATGAAGTCGGTATTTTAGTTTGGCAAGATTTTATGTTTGCGTGTGCGGAATATCCTGACCATATTGAATGGTTTAGGAAATTAGCTAATGAAGAAGTAAAACAGAATGTAATAAAATTGAGACATCATCCAAGTATAGTACTTTGGTGTGGTAATAATGAAAATAACTGGGGCTTTGAAGAATGGGATTATAAGATAAAAGTTGATGGAAAAAATTTAGGTAATAGATTGTATTTAGAAGATTTCCCAAAAATATGTAGCGATGAAGATCCTTCAAGATTATATTGGCCATCAAGTCCGTATGGAGGAATTAAGGCAAACTCTAATCAAGCAGGAGATAGACATGTTTGGGAAATATGGTCCGGTTGGCAAGATTTTAAACATTACCCAAAAGATACATCTAAATTTGTGAGTGAATTTGGATTTCAAGCTGCACCAGATCCTCAAACTATAGATTATTTTGCATTAGCCAAAGAAATGGATATATTTTCTAAGGTCATGTTAAATCACAACAAACAGGTAGAAGGACCTGAAAGACTTTTAAAATTCATAAATAATCATTATGGTTTAGTTAATAACTTTGACTCTATAATATATCTCACCCAGTTAAATCAAGCTGAAGCTATTAAAACTGGTGTTGAGCATTGGAGAAGTAGAAAATACAAAACAGCTGGAACTCTTTATTGGCAAATTAACGATTCTTGGCCTGTTTTTAGTTGGGCTTCGATAGATTATTTTAAAAGACCAAAAGGGCTATATTTCTACACCAAGAGGTTTTATAACCCCGTATTACCTATCGCAAAAATCAAAGATGATAAAATTGTTGTTTCAATAATTAACGATGGAAATTCCTTGAAAGCTGATTTAGAATTTCAACTTTGGTCTCTTGATGGAAATTTAATAGACAAGAAGAGTTATGCAGAACTGTATATTTCTGAAGATACAGTAATTACTATTGACAATATATGTGCAAAAGATTTCGAGATAAATAATACAATCGCCTTTCTAAGGATAAAACAAAATGGAAAAACTATAATTGAAAACCACGAACTGTTTGCAGATCTTAGAATAAATAGATTAAATGATCCTGAAATATTCTACAAAAAAGATGGAGACAGTCTAATACTTGAATGTAAAAAACCAGCTCTAGGAGTTAATATTAGAGTTGATGGAGAAAATTTTACGGAAGACAACTTTTTTGCACTTTTTCCAAATAATTCAAGAATTTTGAAAAACGTTGTGGGAGAAATAAGTATAAAAAGCGCATATGATTTTATTTGAGGAGATGAATGACATGAATTTTAATTTTGATCATTTGGCAATTACCGTTTCAGATCTAGAAAGATCTATAAAATTTTACAGAGATATTCTTGGTTTTAAAGTTTTAGGGAAATTAGTTCAGGATAATGGTAATTTCATCATAGTTTATATAGATATGGGAGACAAAGTTTTAGAATTATTCTATTTTACAGAAAAAGGGGAAAATACTTTTTCTTTAAAAGAAAAAGATATTGGAATAAAACATTTTGCTTTTAAAGTAGAAAGTGTAGATAAGACTTTTAATTATTTAAAAGAAAAAGGGATAGAATTCACTATGGAACCTACGAATGCAGAAGGCGGGGTTAGAATTGCTTTCTTCAAAGATCCTGATGATATTTTAATAGAAATAATTGAAGGAAAGCTAACTTTGGAAAATTATTAACGTTGTTTGAGGGGAGAGATATGACAACTATTAGAGATATTGCAAAGGCTTCTGGTTTTTCTATTGCAACAGTTTCACGAGTTCTTAACGGAAGTGATAAAGTTACAGAAGAAACAAGGAACAAAATTTTAAGAGTAATAAAAGAAATGGAATATAGAAGAAGCGAGAGTATAAAAGGAAGTTTATTTAGAGCAGTTGGAGTATTAGTTCCAGATTTAAAAGCTGATTATTATGGAATGATAGCCGAAGGAATCGAAGAAGCCTTGTTACGAAACAATTATGAAATGTTTCTTTCGACTTACAGGCATTCCTTAAACAAGGAAAAGCAGGCTTTAGAGGAATTTTTTGCAAGAAAAGTTGATGGAGTTATCTTATGTACTACTTATGATGATGAAGAATGTTTAGAAAAGTTTCTAGAAGCCGGAATACCTATAGTCGCTATAGATAGAGAAAATTCTGATCTAAAAATTGATATTGTTACAATAGATAATTACTCTGCTTCTTTTGAAGTTGTAAAATATCTTTATAAAATGGGTCATAGAAAAATTCTATATGTTCAAGGGCTCATGGAAGTATATTCGGCAAGAGAAAGAAAAAAAGCTTTTGAAGATTTTTCAATAAAAAATAAAGATCTAGAAGTCACATTCGTTTCTGCAGGGTTTGATCCTGAAGAAGGGTATAATGCTGTGAAGAAACATCTTGATACTTATGGGAAAACTTTTACTGCTATTGCCTTTTCTAATGACTGGGTCGCTTTAAGTGGAATCAAGGCTATGAAAGAAAAAGGAATAGATTATCCCAACGATGTTTCCATTATTGGTTTTGATGATGCAACTTTCGCCAAATATCTTCATCCATCTTTGACTACTGTTAGGCAACCAACTTATGAAATGGGTTTGAATGCAGCAAAATTATTGATAGAAAAGCTAGAAAGGAAAAGGGAAAGTAGGGTAAAAAGGCGGATGATTCTTCCAACAGAGTTAATAATAAGAGATTCCGTGAAAGATATTAATCCAGTTTTTTAGAAATACTTCAAAATCTTTTCTAAAAATATCTAAAGCTTCTGTTATAATATTTATTAAAAAAAAGAAAAAAATGAGGTGATTTCTATAAAAGTCTATATTTCTTTCGACTTTGAAGGACTGGGGGGTATAACTCAATGGAGTGATGTCACCAAAAAAGATAAAGAATACAAACAAGATTATGCCATCAGGCAATTAAGAGCACTTTTGGAACCATTAAAAAATCATGAAGTAACTTTATCTGATTCACATGCTGAAGGCGATAACATCCCTTGGACATTAACTGATGATTTTTCTAATATAAAATTGATTAGTGGTGGAATTAGAAAGTATTATATGATGAATGGGATAGATGAATCTTTTGATAGAGCAATATTTTTTGGATATCATTCCGGTGTAGGGGAAAGGTATTCTACGATGGATCATACTTATTCAAGTTCTTCTATTCATAATATTTGGATCAATAATATTGAAATGAATGAAACTTTGATAAATGCCGCATATGCAGGAATATTTGATGTTCCTTTAACCTTAGTTGTAGGAGATGACAAGTTAAAAAAACAGATAAAGCCTTATTTTAAAAATCTTTATTATGTTGAAACTAAAAGATCTTTAGGTAAATATTCTGCAGAACATAAACCTATGAAACTTTTATTAGAAGAAATAAAAAACACAACTGAAAATATGCTGAGTAAAGGGAAAGAGCAATTTGATGTTTTTAAATTTAATTCTCCTGTTGAGATGAAAATAGAGTTTTCCGATACTTCAAAAGCAGACATGGTCGAATCTATGCCGTTAGTTGAAAGACTAGACGGAAGAAGAGTAAGAATTACAAATACTGATTACAAAGTAATCTTTGAAGCTCTTTTAGCAATGACTTATATTTGTGAATCCTAAAAGTAACAAAAGAAGAGGTGATTAAATAATGACTGAAAAAGCGATTTTTGCTGCTGGTTGTTTTTGGGGTGTGGAACATTTGTTTAAAAAGGTTGAAGGAGTGATAAGTGTAACAAGCGGTTACACTGGAGGGACTGTAGAAAATCCGAGCTATGAACAAGTTTGCAGCGGAAATACTGGTCATGCAGAAGCGGTTCTGGTAGTTTATGATCCAAATAAGGTTAATTATGAAACATTGGTAAGATATTTTTTTGAAATACATGATTTCACACAAGAAAACGGTCAAGGGCCAGATATTGGGGAACAGTATAGAAGTGAAATATTTTATCTTGATGAAGAACAAAAAAGGATTGCTGATAAAGTAAAGAAAGAGCTTTTGGATAGGAATTTGAAGGTAGTTACAAAAATAACAAAAGCAACAGAGTTTTATAATGCAGAAGATTATCATCAACATTACTATGAAAAGACAGGTAAAAAACCTTACTGCCATTTTAGAAGGAAAATTTTTAAAGATGATTACGTAAAAATTCTGTTTTAATGATTATTAATTATGATATAATTATCTGCGTTAGTTATTGTCTAAAAAATAAAGTTTAGTTTTTTTCAAGTAGAGATTATCGTGTTAATCTGGAGGATTTTTAATGAAAGTTTTTCTAAGCGATTTACATATTGGCCTTGGTAATGAAGCAGACGATTTTATTTATGATGAACAAATGATTAAGTTGCTGGATGAATTAGAAGAAGAAAGATCAGAACTTTTTATAGTTGGCGATTTTTTAGAATTAACAAATTTAGTAAATGATGGTCAGTTAATGGATACCGCTAATGAGTATGCTGATAGTTTTGATCTTTCTCTTATAGATGAAATTTTTAGAAGTCATAAAAAACTTTTAGAGAGATTCCAAAACTTCTCAAAGAAAAATAAAATGTATTACATAGTGGGAAACCACGATTACTATATACTTTTAAATAGTAAATTAAAAGAAAAAATAAAAGAATATTTTCATAATTGTGAAATTTTACCCTATTATTATGATCCTAAGATTAAGTTATTTGCTATACATGGCAATCAGTTTGATATCGTCAATAGATTGAGCAAAGACGAGGAAGGAAATCTTCTTCCTCCCTTTTCAGATTATATGAATAAGTATATGAATTTTTACTTTGGTAAGGTAGCAAGCGAAATCTTACCCTCTGAACTCTTTTCTGATTATCAAAATATTTATCCCCAGTTGGATGTTTTTAAGTGGCTTGAAAATATTAAAGAGAAATATGGAATAAAATATAATTTAAAAAACAATTGGATAGAGAATTTCACTAAATTAATTAAGACACCTCAGGTGAAAAAATGGCTGAAGTCTAACTTTCCTGGTGTAAATGTGCTTTCTAATATATTTGTCAACAATATTGGAGGTTTAAAGTTAGGCGAAGGCATAGTAAGAGTGGGGATGTTTTTTAGAAGCGTTCGTAATTCTAACTCTTTATTAATGAAGTCAGAAAAACTTTTAAATGAAGAATTTTATATTCCTGAAAGGTATCTCTTGGGTTACACCGATCATGATCTTTCTTTTGCTGAAGGCGAAATAAAAACAATAATAATGGGACACAATCATAGAGCCTCTTTTAACATTATATCAAACAATGGATCAAAAAAATATTATGTAAACACTGGTACATGGAAGTTTATGGTAAATAGAAATTATGGAATCGACAACAATGAGTTTATTAAAAAGAAATTAATTTCCTATCTATTAGTAAATGATTCAAAAATAGAACCTACTTATAAATTAGTGAGGGAAGAAGCGGTGTAGTTCCGCTTTAAAATTGTTTATTAAATTTTACTGAAATGAGAAAAAGAAAAAAAGTTTTTAAAATATAATATAAAAAGTGCTTTTTTGATTTTATTAAGAAATTTATATTTAATAGCAAAATTAAATTAGTTTAGGAGGGGAAAAAATGGCAAAAAAATATGTTTATGTATGGAACAAGAATAGAGTAGAAGGTAACTCTAAAATGAAAAACTTATTGGGTGGAAAAGGCGCCAACTTAGCTGAAATGGCTTCGCTTGGTTTACCAGTTCCTCCAGGTTTTACTATTTCTACGGAAGTATGTAAGTATTATTGGGAACATGACAAAAACTTTCCTGAAGATCTTAAACCAGCAGTAGAAGAAGCAATTAAAGAATTAGAAAATGTGTCAGGAAAGAAATTTGGTGACAAAAATAACCCTTTACTAGTTTCTGTTAGATCTGGGGCTGCAATATCTATGCCTGGTATGATGGATACCATATTAAACTTAGGTCTTAATGATGTATCTGTTGAAGGTATGGCAAAGTTAACTAACAATGAAAGATTTGCGTGGGATTCCTACAGGAGATTCATTCAGATGTTTGGGGACGTTGCACTTGGTATTCCGCACGAAAAATTCGAAGAAGCCTTAGCTGAAGTAAAGAGCGAAAAAGGTGTAAAGCAAGATATAGAATTAGATGCTGATGACTTCAAAAAGGTTGTAGAGTTATATAAAAAATTATATAAAGAAGAGGGGAAAGAATTCCCCCAAGATCCCATGGAACAATTATGGATTTCTATAGAAGCCGTTTTTGGTAGCTGGAATAATCCTAGAGCTATAAAATATAGGCAAATTAATGAAATGGACAAAGAAGGTTTGCTTGGTACTGCTGTAAACGTAGTTGCAATGGTATTTGGAAATATGGGAGAAGACAGTGGAACAGGTGTTGCTTTCACACGTGACCCAAATACTGGAGAAAAGAAATTCTACGGAGAATTTCTTACCAACGCACAAGGTGAAGACGTTGTTGCAGGTATAAGAACTCCAAAAAGTTTAGATGAGTTGAGAAATATCAACCCTAAGGTATATAACCAATTGTTGGAATTGATGGATAAATTAGAAAAACACTTTAGGGACATGCAAGATGTTGAATTCACCGTAGAAAGAGGCCAGTTGTTCTTATTACAGACAAGGAGCGGGAAAAGAACAGCGGCGGCGGCCGTAAAGATAGCGGTAGATATGGAAAAAGAAGGATTAATTGATAAAAAAGAAGCTGTAATGAGAGTTAAACCAAGCGATATAGAAAAATTGTTACATCCTTTATTTGATGCAGAAGAATTGAAGAAAGCTCAATACATTGGAAAGGGGTTACCGGCTTCTCCTGGCGCGGCAACAGGGAAAATAGTTTTTAGTGCCGATGATGCAGAAAGTGAAGCAAAAAATGGTGAAAAAGTAATATTAGCAAGGCCAGAAACCTCGCCAGAAGATGTTGGTGGTATGAACGTTGCTGAAGGTATATTGACATCCCGTGGCGGAATGACTTCTCATGCCGCAGTTGTAGCTAGAGGTATGGGGAAAACCGCTGTTGTAGGAGCAGAAGATATCGTTATTGACCTGAAAAATAAAGTAATAAGATCCAATGGAGTTGAATTAAAAGAAGGAGATTGGATCTCCATTGACGGTAATGAAGGTAAAGTTTATGCTGGAAAGGTTAAGACAGTAAGACCTGAAGGATTAGCTGGAGATATTTCTACGCTGCTTGAATATGCTGACGAAGTGTCAGATTTAGGTGTGAGAGCAAATGCAGATATTCCAAGAGATGCGAAGGTAGCAAGAGAATTTGGAGCACAAGGTATAGGGTTATGTAGAACAGAACATATGTTCTTTGGTCCTGAAAGAATAACCAAGATGAGAAGAATGATTGTTTCTAAAACTGAAGAGCAACGAAGAGCCGCGTTAGAAGAATTATTGCCTTTCCAAAGATCGGATTTCAAAGGATTATTTGAAGAAATGGAAGGCTTCTCTGTTACGATAAGGCTTTTAGATCCACCACTTCACGAATTTGTTCCTGAAACTGATGAACAAATTAAAGAGGTTGTAAAAACATTAGGTGTAAGTGAAGATGAGCTGAGGCAAACCGTTAAAGATTTAGAAGAGTTCAACCCAATGATGGGTCATAGAGGTGTTAGGTTAGCTATTACCTATCCTGAAATTGCTGAAATGCAGACAAAAGCGATAATTTTAGCAGCTATTGATATGATTAAAGAAGGTAAAAAAGTTAAACCAGAAATTATGATTCCGTTGGTTGGAAATGTAAAAGAACTCACAATACTTAAAGATTCAATAAAAGAAATAGCTGATGAATTAATAAAAGAAAATGGAGTAGATTTAGAATACAAAATTGGTACAATGATAGAAGTTCCTAGAGCATGTGTTGTAGCAGATCAAATAGGTGCTGAAGCAGATTTCTTTAGTTTTGGTACAAATGATCTTACTCAGCTTGGTTTAGGTTTCTCAAGAGATGATTATGGGAAATTTGTAGGTGATTATATAGAAAAAGGAGTTTATGAAAAGGATCCATTCCAACAAATAGATAGAGAAGGGGTAGGAAGGTTAATAAAGCTCGCCCTTGATGGAGGGAGATCAGTTAATCCACAATTAAAAGTTGGGATTTGTGGAGAACATGGAGGAGATCCTTACTCCATAGAGTTTGCTCATTTAGTTGGATTAGATTATGTCAGCTGTTCTCCATATAGAGTTCCTGTTGCACGGTTAGCTGCTGCTCAGGCTGCAGTAACGTACAAAAGAGGAAAAAGTGTAAATTATTAGATATATCCACAAATTATAAGGGGATTTTACATCCCCTTTTTCTTTTTGAAATTTACCAAAAATTTGGTAAAATTGTGACTAAATAGTTGTTATCTTTATTTCCGGGGTGATAAAATTTGAAAATAATTGATTTTATATGTCAATCTGAAAAACCTATTTTATCATTTGAAATCATTCCTCCTCAGGTTGGTGAGAGCATTGATTCAATATTTAAAGCAATTGACAATTTGATTGAATTTTCACCGAAATTTATTAATGTAACAAAACATGCGGATGAGATCGAATATTTGGAAGAAAACGATAAAATAGTGAAAATAATCAAAAAGAAAAGGCCTGGCACAGTTGGAATAAGTGCATCTATAAAACATAGGTATAATATAGAAGTTGTACCCCATCTAATATGTACAGGAATTAACAAATATCAATTAGAGGAAATATTGGTCGATCTAAATTATCTGAAGATAGATAATGTCCTTGTATTAAGAGGAGATAAAAAGAAATACACATGGAGAGAAGACGGAGAATACGATCATGCTTATCAATTGGTAAAACAGATATCAGACATGAATAAGGGTATATATACAACTCCAACAAAAGAACATAATCCTACTAATTTTTGCATTGGAGTTGCAGGATATCCTGAAAAACATTTTGAATCACCAAACTTTGAAAAAGACCTTGAATATTTAAAATTAAAAGTTGATATGGGCGCAGAGTTTATTATAACTCAAATGTTTTTTGATGTAGAATATTATTTAAATTTTGTTCAAAAGGTAAGAAATTTTGGAATAGAAGTACCAATAATTCCAGGCATAAAACCAGTAGCTAGTAAGAAATCGTTGTATAATATTCCACAAAATTTTCATGTAAATATACCGAAAAACATGGTTGAAGATTTTGATAATGCAGTTACTGCTCAAGACGAATTCAGTGTAGGGGTTAAACATACCGTCGATTTAATAGCAAAATTATTAGAATTAGGGGTACCAGGAATACATCTTTTTACAATGGGGAAAGGGAAGATAATTAAAGCAGTTTTAAAAGAATTCAGGGAAGTATTTTAGTAATAAACAGATAAAATAAAAACTGGTAATTAGCCAGTTTTTATTTTGCTTTCATGAATTTAATTTTTGAGGAGGCAAAAGGATAGAAGTTATGGCACGCCCGGAGGGACTTGAACCCCCAGCCTGCGGTTTTGGAGACCGCCGCTCTACCAATTGAGCTACAGGCGTATCGCTATGTAATTATAGCACAAAAAAATAAATACTTCAAGAGTATTTTTCTTTAAATTAAAGTGAATTGATTTGTTAACATTGTTTTGGTATGCTTATTAATAAAGAAAAACAACCTATCGGTTGAAAAAAAGATAAGTATTTTTATATTATAAAAATATTAACATAATAGTAACCTTAAATTATAGCAGAACTTTTACTTTTTTCATACTTTTTACCAAATATCTTTTTTTTTATAGTATACTAAGAAAGGATTTGTTTTGGCATTAAAAATAAAAAGAAAATTCCTAATAATTCACCACTTATGAGGTGATCAATGGTGTTTGACAGTTTACAAAAAAAACTCTCGGGAGTTTTTAAGAGTTTATCAGGAAAAGGGAAATTAACCGAAAAGAATATAAAAGATGCTATGAGAGAAGTAAAGCTTTCTCTTTTAGAAGCTGATGTTCATTATAAAGTGGTAAAAGAATTGATAGATAAAGTTAAAGAAGAAGCTCTGGGAGAAAAAGTATTGGAAAGTTTAACTCCCGATCAAGAGTTTATAAGAATAGTTAGAGACGATCTGATTGAATTAATGGGTGGAAAAGAGAATAACAAAATTACGGTATCTCGAAACCCAGGTTTTATAATGTTAACGGGGTTACAAGGAAGTGGAAAAACAACAACAGCCGCTAAATTAGCTAATTTCTACAAAAAGAAAGGCAAGAATCCATTACTTGTTGCAGCAGATACTTACCGTCCTGCAGCGATAGATCAATTAATTCAATTAGGAGAAGATATTGGAATACCTGTTTTTACAGGCGATAAGTATAATGCTGTTAAAATTGTTGAAGAAAGCAAAAAATACGCTGAAAAACTTTTACACGATATAGTTATTGTCGATACGGCTGGAAGATTGCATATAGATGAAAAGATGATGGAAGAGCTTGAAAAGATAAAGGAAATAATAAGTCCTGATGAAATACTGATGGTAGTAGATTCTATGGTAGGGCAAGATGCTGTTAACTCTGCTAAAGATTTCAATGATAGACTAGATTTATCAGGATTCATCGTAACAAAATTAGATGGTGACTCCCGTGGCGGTGTGATTATTTCTATAAGGTATATAACAGGGAAACCTGTGAAAATGGTGGGAATTGGAGAAAAGATAGAAGATTTAGAAGAGTTTTTTCCTGATAGATACGTGGGAAGAATATTAGGAATGGGGGATGTGCTCTCCTTTATCGAAAAGGTTGAAAAAGATATAGATAAAAAGAAAGCAGAAGAAGATGCAGAGAGGTTTTTGGAGGGAAAATTTGATTTAATGGATTTTTTAGAGCAAATTAGACAAATAAAAAAAATGGGTCCTTTAAGTAATTTATTAGAGATGGTACCCGGTGTTCCCAAAGGTCAAGTTGATGTTAGCAAAGGAGAAAATGAATTAAGAAAGTTTGAGGCCATAATCAATTCTATGACTTTAAAAGAGAGAAAAAGTCCACGTATTCTCACATATTCTAGGAAACAGAGAATAGCGAAAGGAAGTGGAACAACACTTCAAGATATCAATAGGTTATTAAAATCATACGATCAGCTAAAAAAAACAATGAAACAAATGAGGAAATTTAAAGGGAAAAAATTGATGAAAAATCTACCTTTTTAAAGCAAATATTATTTTTTAAAATAAATGTGGAGGTGTATCAATGGTAAAAATTAGATTGAACAGGATGGGTAGGAGACATCAACCATTTTATCGTATAGTTATAGTTGATTCTAGGAATAAAAGAAGTGGAAAGTATATAGAGTCCATTGGATATTATGACCCCTTAAACGAATCAAATCAATACAAAGTTGACGAAGATAAAGCTTTAGATTGGCTTTTAAAAGGTGCTCAGCCAACAGATACAGCAAGAAGAATCTTAAGGAAGATGGGGGTTATGAAAAGGTTTGATGAGATTAAATATAAATCAACAAAAGAAAAGAAATTGAATAAAACCGAAGTATCCCTAGAAAATGAAGGAGAAACCGTTGAATGAAGCACTTAATATCAGAAATAATAAACAAAATAGTTAAGCATCCAGAAGATGTAAAAATAAATGAGATTGAAGAAGAGGGTACTATAATTTTTGAAATATTCGTTAATCCAGAAGATGTTGGGCAAATAATAGGAAAAGATGGAAGAACAATAAAATCTATAAACATACTATTAAACGCAGCAAAAAAAGATTCCGAAAGGAAATTTATTTTAAGAGTAATTAGGTGAGTAATTTGAATAGTTTAAAAAATCTTTTGGACAACAAGATATCTGTGGGTAAGATCGTAAACAGTCACGGTGTGAAAGGCGAAGTCAAGATATTACCTTTCACTAATTTAAAATCCTTAATTAGAGAATTAGATCATGTTATATTATTTAATCCCTCTAATAAAAGCTTCTTCTTTAGTAAAGTTTTGAAAGTAAAGGATTTAAATAGATTTTATGTGTTAGCTCTACAAGGTGTCACAAATATTGATGAAGCAAAAAAGATGATGGGATACGAAATTTACACAGATATGAAAAATCTTCCATATCTTGAAGAAGATGAATATTATTGGTTTGAAATTTTAGAGTCAAAAGTTTATTATGAAGATGGAGAATATATAGGACAAGTTCAAGAAATCATAGAAACTGGAGCAAATGATGTTATTTCAGTTGTCAAAGAAGAACCAAACGGAGAAACAAAAGAAACACTAATACCTATGACGGATTATTACATAGTTGATTTGAAAAAAAATGAAAAGACGATCATAACAAAAAAGATGGATTGGTACAATGAAGGAAAAGAAGATGCCGATTGAAATAAAAGTTCTTTCCATTTTTCCAGATATGTTTGATATTATAAAAAAATATGGGGTTATAAAAAGAGCTTTAGATAAAAATCTGGTAAATATAGACTTAGTAAACATAAGAGATTATACAAGAGACAAACATAAAGTAACGGATAAGCCCGGTTATGGTGGAAATAACGGCATGGTTATGTTAGCTGAACCCTTTTATAGATTTTATGATGAGTATCTTTCTTTGAAAGGCCATAAACCTTATGTAGTATTACCTTCCCCTCAAGGAAGTATTTTTAATAACGATATAGCTTTCGAGTTATCGCAAAAAGAAGAATTGATATTTTTTTGTGGAAGATATGAAGGAATAGATGAAAGAGTCAAAAATATTATAGATATAGAGATTTCAATTGGTGATTATGTTCTAACTGGTGGAGAAATTCCCACAATGGTTATGATTGACTCCCTACTTAGGTTCATTCCAGGAGTTGTTGGAAAAAAAGAAAGTGTTGAGAATGATTCTTTTTTTAATGGACTTTTAGATCATTCACATTATACTAAACCCGCAGATTTCAAAGGTATGAAGGTTCCAGACGTTCTTTTAAGTGGGGATCACGGAAAAATTGAATCTTATAGGAAAAAAGATAGTTTGCTTAAAACGATAATAAAGAGGCCAGATCTTTTTATAAAAAAAGAGCTTGATTTCGAAGAAAAAGAATTATTAGTAGAAATTATTAAAGAAATGATCAACAAAAACACAAAATACTTTGAGAGGTCTTGAAATGCTTGATAAAGTTTATGTGGCCCTGATACATTATCCTATACTCAAAAAAGACGGGACAATAGTATCAACAGCTGTTACAAATTTTGATGTTCATGATATATCAAGAAGTTGTAAAACATACAATATTAAAAAATATTTCTTAGTAAGTAATTTGCCTGCACAAAGAAAAATAGTTGAAAGAGTTATTGATTATTGGGTCTATGGCCATGGCGGAGAATTTAACCCAAACAGAAAGCAAGCGCTAGAAATATTTGAAATGGAGCATTATTTGGAAGACGTTATTGAAAGAATAGAAGAAATCGAAGGAGAAAAACCTAAAATAGTCTTTACATCAGCTAAGGCAAGAAAAAATGTTGTTACTCATGAAAAGTTAAAAGATATTATCAGAACATGTAAAGATCCAATCTTAATACTATTTGGTACTGGATGGGGAATGCCGGAAGAGATTAGAGAAATATCTGATTATGATTTGGAACCAATCAAAGCAAATTCAGAATTTAACCACCTTTCTGTTAGAGCTGCTGTAGCTATAACATTAGATAGATTGATAGGTGAAAATTAAAAATTAAATAAATTGATTTTGGGAGGTTTTTAAAATGGATAAATTGATAAATGCTGTAGAAACAAATTATAAAAAAGAAGAAATTCCTGAAATTAGGCCAGGAGATACGGTCAGGGTTAATGTAAGAGTTGTAGAAGGTGAAGGAGAAAGGAAAAGAGAAAGAATTCAACCATTTGAAGGAATTGTTTTAAAAATAAGAGGGTCCGGATTAGGTAAATCATTTACCGTTAGAAAAATAGGGGCAGATAGGGTAGGAGTGGAAAGAATATTTCCATTTCATTCACCATCAATCAGCAGTGTAGAAGTTTTGAGGAAAGGTAAAGCAAGAAGAGCAAAATTATACTATTTAAGAGATGTAAAAGGTAAGATAAGGATTAAAGAGAGAAAGGATTGAGCCTTTTGAAAGAGGCTACTAAGAAAAAGATAAGAGATGAAACTTTGGATTGGATATATGCAATTATATATGCTGTAATTTTTGGAACCATCATCAGATTATTTGTATTTGAAACGATGATGGTTCCTACACCATCTATGGTACCCACCATTCAAGTTTATGATAGATTGTTCGTTGAAAAGGTTACTTACGAATTTTCAGAACCACAAAGAGGTTCTATCGTTGTTTTTTGGACACCTTTTGTAGATATACGCGCCCAACAACAATTAAGAGCTTTCGACAGATTTATGGATTTCTTTGCACCGTCTGAATTTGATGGACATGTAAAATATGTAAAAAGGTTAGTTGGTAAACCTGGTGATACAATAAGGTTAGTGCCTGTTGAAGATGTATTTTGGCAAGATCTAAAAAGTGGAAATATTTCTGATTTTCCTGAATGGTTAGAATTCATTATCGAATATTATGAAACAGTAGATTACATTCCTTCACAAATAAAAAATAAGGTTTCAAGATTAGAGATAAATGGGGAAATATTTCCTGGGTTTGAAAATATATACTACTTGCGAGATGCTATCTTTGAGGACCCAAAATTTTATGATTACATAGCCTATCCAGAAAGATATAGCTACGAGATAGTAACCTCCGATCTTTTTTTTATGTACAAAGATAACTTCACAGGTAGATTAATTCCAGCTAAACCGACTATTGAATGGTATAAACAGATGCGAGACACCCTTTTATTTACAGATTTTTATGAAAACGAACTATCTAGATTGAACTTAAATTCTTTAATATACAAAGATGAAGACGGACTTGTGAATATAAAAGTTCCTGAAGGTTATTATTTCTTCATGGGAGATAATACATTAGAAAGTCAAGATAGTAGATTTTTTGGTTTTGTGCCAATAGAAAATGTTATAGGAACAACGTTTTTGAGAATATATCCATTCGACAGATTTGGAAAGATATAAAAAACAAACCGCCATAAAGGCGGTTTTTTAAATAATATGGCGGAGACGGTGGGACTCGAACCCACACGGGGTGTAACCCCATCGGTTTTCAAGACCGACGCCTTAGCCAATTAGGCTACGTCTCCAATTATAAAATTATTTAAGCTGAATAATCCATAAGAATTCTATCATAAAAGGGGTACTTTGTCAATGAATAGTTCTGAAGATAAGGTAAAAAAATTGACTAAATATGTTAGCTTATTAGTAAATTATCCTGTAAATTTAACTGCTTACAAAGATGAAAAAGAAGCTTTTGATAACCTTGTATTGGATAGTTTGACTCCATTAGAAAAGGAAGACATTTTAGATGGAGTAAAGAGCGTTGCTGATATTGGAACTGGAGGAGGAATCCCCGGTTTAGTTTGGGCTATATATTTTCCGGAAAAAGAGTTTTATCTTGTTGATAGTATATATAAAAAAGTAGATGCTCTTCAATTTTTTATTAATAAACTGGATTTAAAAAATGTTCATGTTTTTTGTGAAAGAGCAGAAAATTTTGCAAAAAACTACAGAGAGTATTTTGATTTTGCTACCTGCAAAGCGTTAGCAAGAAGTGATATTGCACTTGAGTATTTAGCCCCTTTGGTGAAGGTTGGAGGGTATATTTCTCTTTTTAAAGGTCCTTTTTATTTTAAAGATGAATTATTATACACAAAAAATGTTTTGAATAAATTGAAGATAATAGAATATAAGAACATAGAATACGAAACCGGTAAGGAAAAGAAAAAGAGATATTTCATTTTGTTTAAAAAAACTGATTACACTCCTAAAAACTTTCCAAGACAAACAGGTATTCCTAAAAAACATCCATTAGGTGAAATACTATGATAAGACTAGTTGTTGATGATGCACGTGAAGGTTCTTTAAATATGGCGATAGATTTAGCTGTTGCAGAACTATCAAACGTAAAAAAAGTTCCAACTCTTCGGATTTATGAGTGGAGTAAACCAACCTTATCGTTGGGTAGAAACCAGAAAACTAAAAATCTTAATTGGAGTTTTATAGAAAAAAAAGGTATTGATGTCGTTAGGAGGCCTTCGGGAGGAAGAGGAGTTCTACATAACAAAGAGATAACTTACTCTTTTTCAATATCTAAATCTAGTAATTTATTACCTAACTCACTTATGGATAGTTACATGAAAATCTCAAGAGCTCTTATAGAATCATTTCTTCAATTGGGAATAGAATCTCATATGGAACCTTCTAAGAGTAAAGGTTTAACAAAAGACTTTTGTTATGATGCTTCTTCTTTTTATGAAGTGAAAGTAAACGGGAAAAAACTTATTGGTAGCGCCCAATATAGAAACCCATATTTTATTCTTCAACATGGCTCAATCCCTATAAAATTTGATTATGAATCCTATATAAATTCCTTTAACTATGCTAATTCCGAAAAAATAAAAAGCCATTTGTTAAATTCAACTATTGATATAGAAAATATCTTAAAAAGGCCTTTATCAAAAAAAGAATTAGCTGACGCTTTTAAAATAGGTTTTGAAAAAGTTTTTAATGATGATTTATTTATAGATTCAATAGATCGCTTAGAGTTAGAATATGCCCAGAAAATTAAAGATAGATTCATCGTTGTGGAGGGAAACTACTGATAATCTGATCCACCAAAGGAGTTAAACTTTTTTGAGTTAACATATTTGCATATTCCACATTTATCCATTCCTTGAACCATTTTTCAGTGTTTGATTCAGGAATTAATTTATTTTCTTTAAAAAGTTCGCTATCTTGAGCAGAATTAAGTATCTTTGCAAATATATCAGATACAAAGGCTTCAGTTGCATCTCTAACATCCATTTTATTAACATTCATTGAATTCACATTGAAGGCAGGACCTATAGGATTTGATGACATCGATGACATTTCTACATCACCACCAATTCGGCATATAAATAAGGCTGTGCACTTTGAATAATGGCAATAATATCTTGAGGAGTCGCTCCAGCTGCTTTTAATGCGGTAATAAGATTGGCTACAGTGGCGGGTTTTCCGCTTATCTTACCTTTTTCTACACTCACACTAAAATTACCGTAACTAACAGTAAAATCAGCTATCTCTACATTACCTCCAAGTACTATGGTCCCTGTTCTTTCATTTATAACTATCTTAGCTTTTGCATCTGGTGTAACTTCAACTTCTTCTACCAAAGCTAGAAAAGAAATAACGTCGTCTTGAAAATATTCTGGAATTTCAATCCTAACAGAAGAAGGATCCTGAGCCTTTGCAATCTTCAACGAAAAACTAGAATTTATAGCGTTAGCAACTCTTGCGGAAGTTGTTATATCAGGTTGTTTTAAGTTAATTGTTACAGTATTTTCGTTTACTATTCTTGCAGGAATTTCTCTTTCTATTATGGCTCCACCTGGAATAGTTCCAACAGCTTTGTATCTATCTTGTAAGCTTGAAGAAGACCTTGTGTTAGTTCCTCCTGTTAAAACGGGCCCTTGAGCAACTGCATACACCTTATTATCAGCACCATACAAAGGAGTTTGTATTAATACACCGTTTTCTAGAGAATCAGAATCTCCTATTGCTGCAACAGTAACATCTAGTCTCATTCCTTCCTTATAAAAAGGAGGAATATCAGCGAAAACCATTACTAAAGCAGTATTTTCTGTTTCTACAAACGATGTTAGGTTTATATTAAAATTAACAAGCATATTATTCAACATCTCTGAAGGAACCTCTCCAGAATCCCCTGTTCCATCTAATCCAGTTACCAAACCTATTCCAAACAGTTGGTTATCTCTGGCGCCTCTAAAGTCAGATATGTCTTTTATTCTAACTGCTGAAAAGGAAAAAACATTTAATAATAAAAATATAGAAAGTACTAAAAAAATAGTAATTTTTTTCATATCAAACACCTCTAAAAGAATATATTAGCAATTCCTGATAATATTGAGGAAATCCACGATGGTTCGCTTGGATCCTGTTGAAATACTATATCTCCATCATACCAGATCTTAGCATTTGCAAGATCAGAAGAATAAATGGTTCCGTCCTTCGAAATATATTTTGGGTTAATGTATCCTTCTACAATCATAGTATTTCTATTTTTCCCAACTTTAATCTCTTTTTCACCTCTTACTTTTAGCAAACCATTTAAGTCTTTTTCTTGTATTACTGCTGATACGAAAAGCTGAACCTGAGCAGATGAAGAAGCGGATTTTTGGTTATTTTCAACATTGATTTGTGTTGGATTGCTAGCCCCTAAGGGTAAGAAATTTGATAAGTCCACCCCCCCTATATTATTTACAACGGAATTAACACTGTCAACTGTTGCGCCCTTATAATCAGGCATACTTTCGTTTAGTGAAAGAGATGGATTTTCAGAAACTACTATTGTTATAATATCTCCAATATCAAAAGATTGATTATAATTATATATTGAATAAGCTTTATCATCTTCCTTATTCCATAATGATTCTGAAAAGGTTATAGAAAAAGTCAATATAAGAATCAAGAGTAATGAAAAATACTTTAAAAATATTGGTCTATTCATTTTGCCAACCTCCTAAATCAACTAAAAGAATAGGTCCCTGCATTAATTTTCCAGATACGATATTACCATTGTCTAAATTTCTAGCACTAACAAATTCTCCAAAGTTAGCATTTGACATGACTCTAGATAAAGTAGACACTTGAACCCCATTAAAATCAACCACTACTGTTACAATATCTCCGGCTTTAATATCAGGTAATTTCCTTAAATATATAGAATTCACAATTTCACCTTTTTCAACATTCTTTGTTAATTCGTAATTACCGGATTTTATTAATTCTAAATTTGCAGGTTGATAATTAACTTCTAAAATATTCTTTGTTGCTACTTCAGTTAATTCTGTACTTAAAATAGTGCCTCTAGGAATATCTTTATTGTAAACCAGAACATTTTCATATTTTGATACATCTGCAATTACTGATATATATCTGGTTCTATTTTCTAGATCCACAACTTTAAGTGTTAAGTACACCCTAGCGCCGTTTCTATAAATTCGTTGAATTTCACATGATTTAACAGTTGTAGGAGCATTACTTAAGTCGATATTATTTATTATCAAACTATCATCAAAACCTTTTATAACTTCTTTAACAAAATCTACTAGTTTGATTGTTTCGGTATCTAACTGCGGATTTTCTTTTTCGTGTATTATTGTAACTATATCACCTTCAAATATTAATTCAAAATCTTTGTAATAGCTACTCAGTAAACCATTTAAAGTTTTTGATAATTCTTCTTGCGAATAAACAATTTTATTGTTCGGAATATAAGAAATAGTTCTATCGAAAACAATTTCTGGAAAAATATCTTTTAAAGTAAAGTTTCTATCTTCACTATAAATTACTGAAGGTACTTCAAACACAATATTTGAAAAAGCGAAAAAACTAAATATCAAAAAAAACACAATGTTAAAAATCCATTTTAATCGGTTCAAGATATCAACTCCCATTTAATAAACTACTTGTATAAATATGGAAGGGAGATTATTTATTATCTTTTGATATTTGATACTGTTCTTAACATTTCATCAGCTGTAGTAATTGTCTTCGAGTTAATATCGTACGCTCTTTGGGCAACTATCATATCTACCATTTCTTTAACTACATCCACATTAGATTTTTCTAAGTATCCCTGTTGTAAAGCACCGTACCCATCTTGCCCGGGTATCCCCTCTGTGGGATTTCCTGAGGAAGGAGTTTCGGAATATAGATTATTTCCAATAGGTTTCAACCCTGCTGGATTTAAAAATCTAACGGTAGTTAAATTTCCAACATTTTGAATGTTTCCATCCCCTAACGAGACGCTAACGATACCATCAGGTGAAACGTTAATTCCCACCGCATTTTGAGGAATTACTATGTTTGGAATTACTAACAAACCATCACTTGTTGTAAGCCTTCCGTTGGCATCCATCTTGAAAGAGCCATCCCTAGTATAAGCTAAGCTGCCATCTTGCATTTGAACTTGGAAAAATCCATCCCCCATTATTGCTAAATCTGTGGAGTTATCAGTAGGCTCTATATTTCCAAGTGTGAAAATTCTTGTTGTTGCAGACAATCTTGTACCATGCCCAACATATAAACCAGTAGGCAAAGTAGAACCTTGAGCTGTAGGTGTTCCGGCTTCTCTAACGGAAGAGTATAATAGATCTTGAAATTCTGCCCTTTGTTTTTTATAGCCTGTAGTATCAACGTTGGCAAGGTTATTAGAAATGATATCTAATTTTCTTTGCTCAGCATTCATTCCTGTTGCTGCATTGTATAAAGATACTAACATTTTTTCGCCTCCATTCTTTAGTTAAAGATTAAACATATTTTAGAAATTAGAAGTTACTTCAATAAGTTTTGCATTTAATGAGTCACCTGTTGCTACAGCACGTTGTAATATATCGAACTTTCTATTTGCCTCTATCATTCTTAGCATCTCATTTAACGCATTCACATTAGAGTTTTCCAAATACCCTTGTTTTAATTCAAATGGTGTTGTAGATTCGATTTCTTGACCTGTAAAATAAGTATAGCCATATTTTGTGAAGTTTTCTAAATCAACTATATTCAAGCTTACATCCGTTCCTGAGATATTACCTTGATTATCCACAAAAAAATCCTCAGGATTAACTAAAATAGGATTATCTTGATTATCTAAAACATAATCTCCTTCTTTTGTAACGAGATAACCTTCTTGATTTACAGAGAAATCACCATTTCTTGTATAAAAGAAATTGCCGTTTCTTTCAACTTTAAAAAAACCAGTACCTTCAATAGCAAAGTCAAGTTTTTCGTTAGTTTCAACCAAAGAACCTTGCGTGGTATCTGGAATAACTTCGTCTAATACAACGGAGCTATATATGTTTCCGATAGAAGTTCCTCTATCTTTTTCATCTTGGTAAGATCTTATTTCTTTTTCATAGACACTTTTGAATAAATTATAATCTTTCTTGTAACCAACCGTATTTAGATTGGCTAAATTGTTTGATATAGAATCTAATTCTGCGAAAGAGTTGAGCATTCCAGCTGTAGCACCGTATATTCCCCGCATCGTTCTTCCTCCCAAAAATTTCGAATTCGAATTAGTTTACTTGTACTTTGTTTAATAATTCTACATCTTCTAACAAAATTCCTGTACCTCTTGCACAAGTTAGGTGAGGGTCCTCTGGAATATACGTTCTGACACCTGTTTGTTCTGAAATTAATTTTGCTAATCCTCTTAATCTTGCCCCACCACCGACTACAATAAGCCCATTATTCATTATGTCAGCCGCTAATTCAGGTGGTGTCTTTTCTAAAATATTTTTTATTTTATTTATTATTTCATTTAAAATAGGTTTGAGTGCATAATAAATATCATCGGAAGTTAATTTTAAAGTAGAAGGCAAACCAGTTTTTATGTTCTGGCCTTTAACTTCCATCTCTAAATTCTCTTCATGAGAATGAGCTTTACCAATATCGATTTTCAATCTTTCAGAAGTGGTTTCACCGATTAAAAATTTGTATCTTCTTTTCACATACTTCATAATTTCTTCGTCCATAGCTTCTCCAGCTATCTTTATGGTTTCACTAATAACGCAACCACCCAGACTTAGTACCGCTAAATCGGTTGTTCCACCACCAATATCTATAACCATATGGCCATCAGGTTCAGTTATATTTATTTCACTTCCAATAGCTGCAGCTAATGGCTCACTTATTAGAAACACTTTAGAGGCACCGATTCTACTTCCCGCTTCTTTGACAGCTCTTCTTTCCACGTCCGTTGTTAATGCAGGAATGCCTATAATAAGCCTTGGTTTATACATACTGAATCCTCCAGATTTTGCTTTTTGTATAAAAAATCTTAAAACTTCTTCTATTATTTTTGGATCGGTTATTACACCATCCTGAACGGGTCTAACAATTTGTATTTGAGCTGGGGTTTTCCCCACCATGTTCTTCGCTTCGTGACCAATAGCTAAAATAGATTTCTTATCTTTATCAATAGCTACCACAGAAGGTTCTTCAAGAATTATGCCTTTACCTTGTTGATAAACCACAAAAGTAGCTGTTCCTAAATCTATACCCAGATCAGACTTAGCCATAATTTACCTCCTAAATTCTTTTAATTTTTAATTTCCATTTTTATATGAGTTAATTCGAACTTATAAATTTACATAAAAAATGTGCCTGGTGGGAATTGAACCCACATCTTTGGATCCGGAGTCCAACGCTTTATCCGTTAGGCTACAGGCACATTGATTTACAATAAGTAATGCTCTTTGGTAAATTATCTTTGTTTTCTTTTGATATAATTAAAAGATCGTAATGTTCTTTTAAATCAGATATTAAAGTAGTACTTTTTAGCCCTTTTTTATAGTAATACCAAAATGTCCAAGGGTCATTGGTGAAGATATCCACATTATGAATGTTCACATCTACTGATATTCTATATAATAAGATATTATCGTATTTTTTTATATCTGACGAAATTTCTTTTATTTCTTTTGCTATTAATTCCAACCCAATTTTGGGGTTTTGGATATAGCTAGATAATATTAACACGCTGCTACTCTGGTCTTTTGTCTTTTTTACTTTTTTATAATTTACTTTTCCTTTAAATTGACTATATAAAGTAGAAGTGGTTAATCTTTCGTCTACAAAAAAAATTTTACATCCAAAGATATTTTTTATCTTAATCGCTGTATCGATAGTTAAAAATGTTTGATTTGAATATCTACCGGACATAGATATGGGTAATCCAAATATTATTCTATCTTGTTCATTGATTTCTGAAGATTTTAAGTATTCTATCAACTTATCTGATTTAACTGTAGCTTTTGGTAAAACAATTTTTATGTCTTCGGTATAGAAAGCAATGCCACAATTGCTCGTTCCATAATCAATTGCCAAGGTTTTCACTTTTTTAGGAGTTCCCATATTATATCGTTCTCCAATTCTACTATTGTATATTCTACACCATTGTTATCTAAAACTTCCTGGGCTTTCTCCATGTCTTTGTTAGAAATACAAACGATGGGAGCACATGCTTTCAAAACACTTTTAGGGGATGGAAATATTTTGCAAAAAACCCTTTGTTCTTTTAATATCTCTTTGATTTCCAAAACACTCGAGTTTTTGTTGAGAATTACAGTATTCAGTTCAAATGTTGTTCTTAAATCATTTTGCACTTTATACCCCTCTTGCTCCAACTTCTGAGAAATTTCCTTTTAATAGGTCTATTAATTCTCGTGTATCTAAATTTTCATAGAATTTTATTATGTGTTTTAATATCCAATTGTCCAAAATATTTTCTTCGAAATTAGCACTTTCTCTGAGTTTTTTTAAACTGAATGTATCTATTATCTGAAGATCATCTTTGTATTTTTTAACTAATTGAGCATCTTCTAACACGTTTAAAACAGTTTGAGAAAAATCATCATCCCCTTCAAAAAGGCTATCATAGATTTCTTTAGTATTATAATGTCCTTCCTGTATAAAATCATATGTATTTTTTAAAATTTTAAAAGAGGGATATTTTTTTGAATATTCGTATAATAATTTAACTCTAAAACGATTATTATAGGCTAATATTATCGTTACTTTTTGATTCTTTTTCATCCAAGTAGAAACCAAATCTAAAAATTCTATGTCTGTTTTAGGTACATCTGTTATGATTAATGTAGGAGGAAACTTTTTAACTTCAAAAGCTATTCCGTTATTAGAGAAAGATGTTATGTAGAAATTGGCATTTTCGTTTTTAAACTTATCCCTAGCAATTAACTTTTCTCGATAGCTCATAGAATGATTGAAGAATTTTATTTCATGTTCAGATACGTTTAATTTTAGATCGAGGAGTTTTGCAAGCGATTTTTGTCTTTCAGAATTATCAAGAACCAGAACTTTGCTATTTTTATCGTTTGAGTAATCATTCAAAAGTTTTAAAATATTGTTGTTTTCTCGTATTACTTCAAATGCATTATTTTTTGAAAATGATGTAAGAATTTTATAACCTGAAGCTCTTAAATATTCTTTTAGATTTTCATTGTAAATAGTACCAAAGATACCCACATGATTTCTTTGCAGTATATATCTTCTGAATTTTTGATAATAACTTATTTTTTTTATTACAGGATGAAAAAGAGAATAAAAAGGTTCATCTATAATAATTTCAGCGTTAAAAGAATCGAAAATTTTTAAATTCTTTGCAAATTTAGGTACAGTAACAAAAACAACTTTATGGTCGTTGATAGCATTTTGATCTAATATATAGTTGTTATCAAAATACAAAAATTCTTCGGGAAAATAAGCGCTAATTATTTTATAAATATGTTCTAACAAGCTATTAGTAGCTGAAACAACAACAACTTTTTCTTTGTTTTTTAAGCAGATAAATATTTTACTGAGAATAGTATCGTTTTTTATTTTACTGGGCAGAAACATAGCTACTTTATTTTTAGTCAAGTTTTCGTTCAAGACATTTATATTTGTCACTCTGCTCAATTCATTTTTTAAAATTCCATCAACAAAGTATTTTTGTTGAATATCTTCTGATTGAAAGCTTTTTTCAATTTTCAAATCTTGAACATAAAATTTGATATAACTATTTTTCAAATTATAAGAGTTTTCTATTCTAAAAGTTCCAGCAAGATCCAAAGGAAATCCTCTTTTTTTATCTGGAATTAATTCCTTTAAGTAGTGTCCTAAATCGTATCCTAAAACGTCTATCATTAAAGAATCTTTATTTAGAGTTCCTGAAAAATTTTGGAATCCATTACTGAAAAACTTAAGGTTTTCAAGTTTACCGTTTCTAATCAAAAAAACTGGTTCTGTATTTCCATGGCCAAAAGGTTCTAACTTTTCTATATCGTCAAACATCCCATCCCAGATCTTGTCTATTTCCATATCGATGTCTAATGTAAAAGATAGTTTTTTATCACCGTATATATCTTTGTAGACTTTGTTAATAGATTCTCTCAATTTATCTATGTTTTTAGAAAAAAGTGAAAATCCTGCTGCAAATTTATGCCCACCGAATTCTTCAAAAATGTTATTTTCATTAACTTTTAAAAAGAGATCCATTAAATCTATACCTTGAGGACTTCTTCCAGAACCCTTACAGTACTCACCATTTTTTGAAATCATCAAAACAGGTTTATTAAATTGAGCTGAAAGTTTTGAAGCAACGATTCCAAGAACTCCCAAATGCCAATTTTCTCCACCTAATACTAAAACGGGATTCGTTTTGTATGTTGGGTATAAATCCAGCAAACTCATCGCATAGAGATATATTTCTTTCTCTGTACTTTGTCTTCTTGAATTTAATTTTAGCAGTTCAGAAACAGCCTTTTTTAATCTTTCATCATCTTCTTCAGTCAATAATTTAAAGGCAGCATAAGCATCAGCCATTCTTCCGGCGGCATTAATTTTAGGAGCGATTTTGAAAGTAATTGTGCGGGAATTTATTTCTGATTCTACTATCTTTAATTCATCTAATAGGTATTTTATGCCTTTTGAAGGATTTGATTTTAACTTTTCGATTCCTAATTTTACAAAATATCGATTTTCTGATAATATAGGTACAATATCAGCGATTGTTCCTAAAGCAACAAGGTCTATATATTCATATGGATCTAAAGTATTATCGAAGTTCTTGAACAAAGCTTGAAGGAGCTTGAAAGTAACTCCCACACCCGCTAAATCTTTGAAAGGATAGTTGTCATCTTTTCTTTTTGGGTTTAGTATAGCATCAGCTTTAGGAAGGGTATCTTGTGGAAGGTGATGATCAGTAACAATAACTTTCATTCCTAATTTTTTTGCATAATCTATCTCTTTTAATGAGGTTATACCACAATCTACTGTGATTATATTTTGAAATCCCTTATTTTTTAGTTCATGCAAAGCATTTTCATTTAAACTGTAGCCTTCCTCTATTCTGGAAGGAATGTAAACAGTTACCTCGAACCCTAAATTTCTTAAACCTAAATACAATACAGAAGAAGAAGTTACCCCGTCAACATCATAATCACCAAATATGGCGACCTTTTCTTTTTTTTCTTTTACCTCTTTAAGAATATCCAATGCTTTATCCATATCTTTCATAATCAATGGGTCAAAATTTTCTGACTCCGGACGGTTTAAAAAAATATCAGCTTCTTCTGGATCTGTTATATTTCTAGAAACTAATAACTTTGATAGGAAACCAGAGATTCCCAACGTTTTTTCAAGATTTTTTGCGAGCAGATTCTTTTTTTTTATAATAAACATCTCTCTGGTCCCAAAAAACCTTCCAGTTATTCTCCATATTAAATTTCTCCCTTCTCTTATTTTTTTCTTTATATATATTATACATTAATAGCTCTAAAATAATAAATAATTAAACAAAACATGTATGTGAACATTCACAAAGATAATAAAATAATGTATAATATTCGGGAATGAACGAATCAAGTAAAAGGAGATATTTTTTCATGAAGAAAATTTTCATTATTTTATTAATTTTTTTGTTTCCTATTTTAGCTTGGACACTTACTCTTGAAGAAATAGAAAATTTATCAAAAAATACTGCTACCTTAAATTTATCTTGGGAGTATTTTCTAGAATATTTAATTGAAAATCCATCTGATGAAAGAATTTCTGAAGTTGGTGCACTAATATCTGCTAAAATTAATTTGTACAACAAATATAATCTTTTTAAGTTCGCTAATTATATCGTCAGTGAAGATATTAAAAACTTTTGTATAAATTTAGGGGTACTTAATACGTCTTTCAAAATCCCTCAAGAAGACACACAGAAAATTCTTTTCATATTTCCACAGATTCCACATATTATAGAAGAAATATTTTTAATAGGCGCCTTTAATGAACCTTCGTATAAGTATTTATATAAACTAGATGATTTGCAAAACTATATAAAAGTAAATTCTTTTGAAGTATTTATCAAATCGATAATTGAAAAATCTTTATCTTCTCCAGTTTTTTTTGATGAAGATATAGAAAAGTTTATTGAGACATTTATTCCGAAAAACAATTATGGTTTATTTGAACAGTTTATTTTGAGCAGTACTTATTTAGTTGAAGAAGATAAATATTTAGGAGCTTATAAATTACTTACTTTTTTAAAAAAACACAATGCCATAAATCAATCTCTGATAACGTTCACTCAGTTGGAAGAATATTTTCTTATAAAACAAAGGTTGAGTTCATTAACTGAAGGAGTTTTTTTTGTTGAAAAACAACAATTGTCATCTTTTATACTTGAAATTTATGAAATCGCTTTTGATCTAAATAAGTTATCTATAGAAAAAAATCTTTTGTATAATCTATTTTATCCATTATTAAAAACCCTGAACTCCAAATTAGAAAACTTACAGGAAAAAGTTCCCATCTATATTGAAGATATTAACCAAGATATAGATAGCCTAGCCTTTTCTTTCAATGAACAAATAAATGGTGAATTATTAAAATTGCAAATGAATATTAATAGAATAGAAAATTTACCGATGAAAACAGAAGATAAAGATAATAACAAAGATATAGAAGCTACCCCTGTGGAAAAAGAAAGTAATTTTTATTATATATTTGTACCAATTTTCGCGGGAGTGTTGTTTATTTTTCTGTTTTTTGAAATCTTTCCCACCTATTCAAAAATAAACTTTCTCTGTAATATCAAAATGGGAAACTATGCCGTACATTTGTCTGAAAAACTGGTAATGAAAAATCCTGATGATTATAGAAGTTATCTTATTTTAGCCAAATCTTACGAAGTTAAAGGAAAATATGAAGCCTCTATTAATGCATATAAGACGGCTATGAAAATTAAAGAAAAAAAAGAGGGAAGTGAATAAGATTTCTTTTTTAGTAATATCAACAACTTTAAAAGAAACTTTAGTAATACTAAAAGACAAAAAAAATAAAATTTATAAAAAAACTTTAACGGGGAAAAAATCAGGAAATTATCTCTCTGTTGCTGTGAAAGAAGTTATGGAAAAGGCTAAATTAAGTATAAAAAGTATAGAAGATTTTGGAGTTGATATTGGGCCTGGTTCATTCACAGGAATAAGGGTTGCTATCTCTACGCTTCAAGGTCTTTTAATAAATGATCCAGATAAGGAAGTTTACTCTTTTTTTTCATCTGATATTTTGTATTTTTCTGCTATAAAAAACAGTGTCCTAAAAGAGAAAAAAGTGAGTGTATTGAAAAAAGCGAGAGAGAATGCTGCTTATGTAACCCTATACGAAAAAGGGGAAATGATTTTCGGACCAGAAATGGTATTTGATAACTCTTTAAATAAAATAATTGGAGATAGCGTTTTAATAAACGAAGAGGCAGGTTATTTTAAACAAAGATGTAATTTAAAAAATGAAATAGAAATTATAAATATTGATGAAAAAGTTGTTTTTGAGGTTGTAAAAAAAAGCAAAAAAGTAAAAATCAAAGATCTAAAGCCTCTTTACCTGCAAAAACCAATAGCTGTTGAAAATTATGAAAAAAATAAAAACAAGATTTAATTTTTGTGAACCTTATCAAGTAAAAGATGCAAGGAAAAGCCAACAAAAAAATTCAGACTATAAAAAAGATTTATTGGCGAGCGGTATTTAAAATTCAAAAAGTATATTAAAACTGAAATAACTACTCCCGTTATAATTGAATGCCACATCCCTCTATGTTTAGTAAGCTTATTAAATATGAAACCCAAAATCATTCCGATTAAAATTCCTACTACTATTATTAAAAAGGATGATATGTTAGAAGATAAATTAAACTGTTCTATAAATATTTGTTTGTAATCAAAAATATAATAAACTGAACCAATTACTAAAAATAGTCTAAAAAATTTGTTGATAAAAGCATTGTGGTGGTCAACATCAGGGAAATCACTTCCTAAAACAAAAAGAAGGAAAGATGCAAAAATTTCACTAGGAACATAATAAATATCATAAAAAAAATAACTGTAAATTAGGTTAAAGATTAAAAAGAAGAGAGGAAAGGCTATAATACCGCTAATGATATGTGTTTTAAAGTTTGGCATTGTCTATATCACTCATCTGTTCCTTTTCTTCAAAAGTTAAAACCTCTAAGGGATGATTTTTTGTCCAAACTTCTATTATGCCTCCATTTTTTATGTCTTTATATAAAAGCACTTTTGGATCATAAATACCTATAGTTTGAGAAAGAGATTTAAAAAAAGGCCTTTTGTAGTTTTTTAATTGATTATGAGTTTTTGGAGAAATTTTGTCAATTATTAAGGAATTAGCGCCTCCTTTAAACAGAAAATCGAAGTAATCAGATATTTCTGAAATATCTATACTTTTAATCTCCCCATGAGCAAGATTTAGAGTTCCGCTGGTTACGAACTCTCCTAAAAAATTAAACAGAGGTACGCCTTCCAATGTGTAATATTTTGAAAGTCTTTTTAAAGCATCAGGAGAAACAAGTATAATCTTACCTGTGTAAGAAACTTTGTCCCCGTTTTTTAACTTTCTTATCGTTTCCAGAGAAACAGGATAATTTATATTAATAAAGATATTAAAAACCTCCTTCAAAATTCAATTTGAGAATAAAAAATTAGATCTTTATGATAACCTTGTAATTATTTCATATGTTAAAGTTTTCAATGAAACAACAAAATCGACATTTTCTATAGTGACTCTATGATCCTCATTTATTGCAACGGGAGCAAAATTCAGTATACCCTTTACCCCTGCATCTATAAGTATTTTTGCGACCTCTTGAGCAACGTTTGAGGGTACTGTTAGGATAGCTATCTCAAAATTTATATCAATATCTTTTCTTTTTAACTCTCTAATATGTTTTATCGTAACTCCTGGTAATAAGGAAGAATTAATTTTTCTTTTATCAATATCGTATGCTGCTACTATTCTGAATTTATTCTTTTCTAATTCAGGGTAATGAGAAATCGCTGTTCCTAAATTCCCGACTCCAACGATAGCAACATTCCAAAATCTTTCTGTTCCAAGAATTCTCTGGATTCTAAAAAATAATTGCTCTACATCGTACCCTACTCCTCTTTTCCCAAACTCACCAAAGTACGATAGGTCTTTTCTGACTTGTGAGGCTTTAATATTAAGACCTTCCGCTATCTCCTTAGAAGAAGTTTTTTTAACTCCCTCATCTAACAAACTTTCCAAAAAACGGTTATACATAGCTATTCTTTTAATTGTAGGTTTTGGGATTTTATTTGATTTCATTTTTTAAAGAAAGATTCACTAAAAAAATAGTGAAATCTTTCTCCACCTCCTGTTCTTAGTTTTTGATTACAATATTTATTATTTTTCTTGGCACATAAATTACTTTTGCTATTTTATTTCCAGAAGTGTATTTTCGAATTTTATCGTCACTTAACGCGATTTTTTCTATTTCATCTTTATTCATGTTTATGTCTATTGTTATTTGGGATCTCAACTTTCCGTTGACCTGAACAGCCAATGTAATTTCTTCTGCTTTCAAGGCATTTTTGTCAATTTCTGGCCAATCAGATTCAACTATTAAACTTTCTTTACCCAATATCTTCCATAATTCTTCACTTATATGAGGAGCAATAGGTGAAAGCATCAATAAGAAATTTTCAGAAAATTCTCTTAAAAGGTTTTTATTCCATTTTGTTTCAGGCATATTGTTTAGATAATCACTGAAATCGTTCAATAGTTCCATGAGCGAACTTACAGCTGTATTAAACTGGAAGTTTCCTTCAATATCGTTGGTTATTTTTGCTATTGTTTGGTGTAGCTTTCTCCTTAAATCTTTCTCTTGTTTTTCTTCTAAATTATAATCATTAACCAATTCATAAGAAGAAATTTTATCTATAATTCTCATATAATTATTCCAAACTTTATTTAAGAATCTATAAGCTCCCTCTATACCAGAATCGTTCCATTCTGCATCCCGTTCAGGTGGTGCCATAAACAAAATATAAGTTCTTAAAGAATCAGTTCCATATTTTTTGATCATTTCGTCAGGAGAAACTACGTTACCCTTTGATTTAGACATCTTTGCGCCATTTCTGTAAATCATGCCTTGTGTAAATAAGTTTTTGAAAGGTTCGTCAAAATCAATTTCTCCCAAGTCTTTTAAGACTTTTGTTATAAACCTTGAATACAAAAGATGAAGAATCGCGTGTTCTACTCCACCAATGTATTGATCAACTGGCAACCATCTGTTTACATCTTTTTTTTCAAATGGTTTTTCTTCCAATTTTGCATTTATATATCTCAAATAATACCAAGAACTATCGACAAAGGTGTCCATTGTGTCTACTTCCCTTGTGGCTTTAGCTCCGCATTTTGGACAATTAACTTCTTTAAAATAAGGATGGTCTATTAGAGGACTTTTCCCGGTAGGTTCAAATTTTACATCCCTTGGTAATTTTACAGGAAGGTCTTCTTCTGGGACTGGAACAGTCCCACAATTTTCACAATAGATTATGGGAATCGGTGCTCCCCAATATCTTTGTCTAGAAATTAACCAATCTCTTAATTTATACTGAGTAACAACTTTTCCAATATTGTTTATTTCTAACCATGAGGATATTTTCTCTATTGCCTCTTTATTATCCAATCCAGTAAATTCGCCAGAATTGACAAGTTTTCCTTCTCCTGTGTAAGCTTCTTTTAGTGTTTCTTCAGTTGAAGTATCTTCTGAAGAATTTATAACAACCCTTATGGGAAGGTTATACTTAACAGCAAATTCATAATCACGCTGATCATGGGCAGGGACCGCCATTATTGCACCAGTACCGTATTCATATAATATATAATTCGCAACGTATATAGGTATTTTTTCATTATTTACTGGATTTATTGCATAATTTCCTGTAAACACACCTTCTTTTTCAGTACCTTCAGCAGCTCTTTTAAAACGATCTTGTAAACTAACTTTTCTTAAAAACTCTTCAACTTTTTCATGGTTTTCTGGGGTGGTTAATTCTTCTACCAATGGGGATTCTGGCGCAAGAGCCATAAATGTTACTCCCCATAATGTATCAGGTCTAGTAGTAAAAACTTTTAAAGTTTTATCATTACCATCGATTTTAAATTCAACTTCAGCTCCTGTACTTTTACCTATCCAATTTTTTTGCATAGTTTTAACATTTTCAGGCCAGCCAGTTAGTTTTTCGATATCGTTTAATAATTTTTCTGCATAATCAGTTATTTTTAAGTACCATTGTTCTAAATGTCGAATTTCAACCGTTGTTCCACATCTTTCGCATTTACCGTTAACAACTTGCTCGTTGGCAAGAACTGTCATACAATTTGGGCACCAGTTCACTGGTGCTTTCTTTTTGTAAGCTAACCCATTTTTATATAATTGTATAAACAACCATTGAGTCCATTTATAATAATCTTCTTTGCATGTAATTACTTCTCTATCCCAATCATAACTTATTCCTAATCGCTTAATCTGTTCTCTAATAATATTAATATTTTGCATGGTCCAATCCTCAGGATGAATGTTGCCTTTTTCTATTGCGGCGTTTTCTGCAGGAAGTCCAAATGCATCAAAACCAAACGGATGCATAACGTTGAACCCTCTCATCCTTTTGTATCTGGCTAAAACATCTCCTATAACATAATTTTTCACATGTCCAACATGTAATGTTCCTGAAGGATATGGAAACATCACCAAATCGTAGAATTTTCTTTCATAATTATCAATTGAAGCTTTAAATACATCTTTTTCTTCCCAAATTTTCTGCCACTTTTTTTCGATATCTTGAGGATTATAATTAGTTGTCACTTTTTGTCATTCCTCCATTGTCTTATATTTTCTTTTGTTAATTATAACACAAACTTTTATTTTCCACTGACTGTTGGAATATATAGGTTTAAATCAATCATAATATTAGAAATTTCTTTATTGGGATGCTTAATAAGTCTATACTGTCCGGGTTCTTTTATAAGAAAAAAGACATTTTCTGGAACCCCGCTTTTAAAAGAAGAATTAAAAGGAACTATATAGGTATATTGAGTTTCAATTGATGGTTCTTTAAAGAAATAGAATTTATAAGGGTTTAGACCTGGTTTTAAATTTCCTTGAAAAACATATCTTCCTTCTGAATTTCTAAAGGCAACCCAAACATCAGAAGATCCTATAATGTATATTTGCATATAACCAGTATCTGAAGGATTATCTAGATTAGTTATAATTAAATCTAAATCTTTCAAATGTTTTTCTAAAAAGTTATTTGAAACAATAAATTTTTCTACTAGTCCATTTGGTTCAAAATATTCACTCATAACTGAAACTTCTTTTTCTATACCAGTCATCCTATCTTCAATTTTAGAATTTAATCTATTGAATTGACTTTGCATATTATTTCTATGTTCAATAATCTTTATCTCGGTAGCTATGGACAAGGCAATAGCCACTAAACTGATTACTAAAACGGTAACTTTAAATTTCATATCTGCCTCCAAATATATCTAGTATCTTTTCATACTCTTCTGTTTTTTTCTCAAGTACTTTTTTTATTTTTTGAATAGTATTGTCAACTTTCTTTGTTGTTGTTTTTAGTTGTTTACTTATTTCTTTGTAAGTATAACCTTTTAACCATAATTCTACAATCTCTGTTTCATGTTTTTCAAGTTCTTCAAGGCTTTTAGAGATAAAGTATTCTTTAAGATAATCTCTTTTATCTGGGTTAACACTTTGTATATAATAATCTGCGTTTTCTGTAAAATTTTCATCAGTACTTTCCATACTCAAAGCTTCTGTAAGCACCTTATGTTTATTACGATTCAAATAAGTTATAAAAGATTTCACTTCTGATGAGATATTCATATATGCAAAACTAGAGAACTTTGTATTGGCATCCTTCTTGAAATTATATACCGCTTGAATTAAACCAACCAAACCTATTTGTAAAAAATCTTCGAATTCTAACCAAGTACCATAATATTTTGACACTATAGACTTCACCATAGGTTCAAATTTTTCTAATATTATGCCAAGGGCTTGGTTATCTCCTATTTGTGAAAGTTCGATAAGTCTATTTAAATTCAAGGCTCTAAGCTTGTAGATATGCCTACTCATATAATTCCTCACATTTTGGATGTAAGTTGTTTCATTTTGAACAAAGTAATATTTTTCGCAATGAGATTACTTTCTATTATACTATAAAGTTGTTATAAACAAAAAAGGGCGCAATGCGCCCTTTTTGTTATTTTCAAAAACAACTAAAATCCTAAAGCAATGCTTGTTTTAAACGATAAGCTCCTCATATCAAAAATCTGGGTGAGTTCTTTATCTGTAAAAGAAAATTCACTTCTACTTTCAAAAATTCTTGAATTTATTCCAAAACCCAAACTCAAGTTCCAAAAATCATAATAATTTTCAATACCTAAAGAAAGTGAAAGTAGATTCAATAAAGAAGTTTTGGCTTTAAGGCCCCAATTAAAGGTTTGCCCTTCAAAATAGTATTCGCCATATGGAATAACATCAAGAACCAATACAGGGATTCTCACAAAGCCAGTAACACCTAACGGATATGAGTACTCTTGTGAAACACTTTGAGATTCAGTTGTTGGAGAACTTTCTTCAGAATCATCTCCAAATAAAGTAATTGTTTCATTATAAGTAATCTCGTTTGTAACGTTTGCAGGCTTAATTCCTATATTCTTAACAGCAACCCCAAAAGTTGGATCTTTAGGCTCTCCAAAGGTAACTCCTATGTCTATGGCCTGACCACCATTAGAAAAAAGTTTGTCAGTAAAAGAATTAAAAGAGAGACTTTCAAGCTCTTCATCATTAAAAGAAGAATAAAGTTCGAGTTTTGCATTCAATTCAGCGGTCAAAATTCCATCTTCAGTGGAAAACTTATACTCAATATTTGTATCCTTCGAATATAATATAGGCATGAAAAAGTTGTAAGTTAGACCAACTGAAAAACTGTCGAAATTATATGAACCATATAGACCTGCTTTAATGGAAGAATCTAAGTCAAATGCGATTGAACCTTCATCAGTTTGATAAATCTCGTTCCCTTCAGCTATGAGTTTTACTAAATCATTGGGAAAGATCAAATCACTTTTTAGATCTACATTAACTACAGCACCAAGGCCGAAACCAAAGATATTTGCAACGAAATGACCGTCGATATTATCTTTTGTATAAAATGTAAGATCAGCTCCATTTAGGGATGTGTATAACTCATTAAAATCAAAAGTAATCTTGGTTGCTGTAAGCCAGGAAAACATATCTGAAGTACTGTATGCATTTTGATATATTAGTAAATCTGGAGATACTACTAATTCAAAAAAACTTCTATTGCCTGTTGATTCTAACAAAGCCGGATTAAGTGAGCTTTCAAACGATCTTAAAGCTTCTGAAAATATAATCATGCTAAATGTAGAAATAATTAATAATAATATTATTATCTTTTTCAACTTCATCCCCTCCTCATTCTGCCGTTAAAGATATTGGAATAGTTATATCAGTAACTAAATCTATCCAAAGTGAAACTTCCAAACTACCTTCTGTGTTTAATGCGTAAGTACCATCGGGTAACCTTATAGAGAATAACAGATTGTATGGGATTTTATTTTTTATATCGTTTATAAAACCTGTTAGATCAAGCACTTCCCCTTCTTTTTGTCCCGTTGAAATAGTTTTTACAACAGGGTCACCTAATGGATTTTCTTCATCCACATCCCATCCTTGTACACTCAACTTTAGAGATAATCCCGTATTATTTTTATAATCCATGTAAAGTTTAAGAGATTCAATTCCATCAAATATATCGCTAAGGATATCATCTTCACTATCTTGACTTCTACCAAAAATATCTTCGTTTCCAATATCGTCTTCGTTGGAGTATAGTTCAACTTCCTGGCTTATAGTGAATTTGAAAGGAAGAGTAAATAATAGGTTTATAGTTGTATCGTCACCAGCTACGAATCCTTCGTTAAAAGTTATATCCATATCACTAATTACGATAACTTCTTGAGAATTAAATAGATCAGCAATATCGGTTGGATCTTCAGAATCAGAGGATAAATGGACTGGCACTGGGTTATCTTTAGCAGTTAACGTAGCCTCAATTGTAACATTTGTTGCATTTCTAGTCTCTAGTTTGACTAAGAGAGATTCTAGTTCAATATCGTCAAAGATGCCTAAACCCCCTTCAGGAAATGAAGCTATTGTTGCGGGGTCTGACGGAACTATTAGCGTTAGAGTTGTTGAATCACTACTTGCAGATATCCAAGCGGAAATATCATTAAAATCACTCACAGGCAACTTTCCTAAAATTTCCTCACCATTAAAAACCTGCATATCCACCTCGTAGGCTAAATTGTCGGAATCGGAAGTGGTCTTTTTTACCGTTGCATTTTCGAAAATACTTTTTAAATTATCCTCAATCTCTTTAAAATCAAACAGGTCTTCCATTGCTATACTTTCCTCATAAAGAATCGGTATCTGAAGTTTTGGCGAAGTTTTTATTTCTACTTCTTGAAGAGCACATGATGTTACTAAGAGCATAGAAGCAGCGATCAAAGTAAATACCAAATAAAACCTTTTCATTTTTTTCACCCCCAAAAATTTTTCTTACTTAATTATATATTTATAATATATATAATACTATGATTATACAACAAAAAAACTAAAAAAAATCTAAATCGTGTTTTTTTTAAAAGTGAGGAAATTGCAAAATAATTTAATTTTTTTGACTATCTTTCTTAATAATGTTTAGGTATAATGTAAGTACCCATCCCCCCGAAACATCATTATTGATATTTCGGCCCATCCAATGAGGACGCTTATGCGTCCTCATTGTTTTTAGCGTTTACAGTCTTTCAACCTCTTCAATTTTCAACTTTTTTATATCCCCAGCTTTGGGTACTAGATCTATACTCCATGGACCAAACTTTACTCTTTTTAGTTCCAAAACTTTATAACCTAAAGCTTTTACCATCAATTTTATCTGTCTTTTTTTGCCTTCGTTTATACTTATTTGGAGTATAGATTTATCGCCTTGCTTTTTTATTATTCTTACTTTAGATTTCAACGTTTTATAACCTGTTTCTAAAGTTATTCCGTTTTCTAACTTACTGATTTCTTTTTGTGTAGGTACAGCATTTATTAGAACCTCATAGACTTTTGTTACCTTATTTTCAGGCCTTAATAGGTAGTTTGCAATCTCACCATCGTTAGTTAGAAGAATAACACCACTTGCATCATAATCAAGACGTCCAACGTAAAAGACTTTTTCTTCTATCTTTCCTTTTATTAAATCGTATATCGTTTTTCTTCCAAAATCATCTTTAAAAGTGCATAATACCCATTTTGGTTTGTTTAGTAGGTAGTATACTTTGTTTTCAGATATCTTTTTTAATAGTGAAAAACTGTATTTTTTATTTTCAAATTCTATGGAATCATCTGTTTTTAATTGATACCAAGGTTCTTTGACTATTTTTTCATTTACTTTTACACCCTTATTTAATATATACTCAGAGGCCCCTCTTCTACTTAGCGATATTAACTGAAGCGCTTTTTGTAACGTCATTTTTCTTCATTGCCTCCAATTTTTTTAAAGTTTCATCGGGTAAAAGTTCATAAAACTTTTCACTTAGTTTGTAGTATGTATGATTGTCTTTTTTTATTTTTTTTACCAAGTCATAATCCAGTAATTTTTTTAGTTGATGATAACTATTTTTACCCCTCGTTTTTTCAATTTCAATGGCTCTACTATCTCCATTCATAAACAAAATTGCAAGAACTTCAAATTGAGTTTCTGTAAGCTCTAATTTTCTTATATTTGGAAATATCATTGATTTTATTTCGGGTTTTATCTCAAACCGGTACTTATTCCCAATTTTGACAAGTTCTACTCCATGTTGATCCCCTATATAATGATAAACAATTTCATTCATATAATCTCTTAGATCGTCGCTTTTAATATTTAACCTTTTGGATATTTCTTTAAAACTTATCCCATTTGGCTTAGAAAAAATAAGCGCTTCTATCATTCTTATTTCAACATCTATCTTATCTTTTTTATCTATATTCATTGGGATCACTTCCAAGATGTTTATTAGATGATTTAATGAAGTATCCATTGCTATAATCAAAAAAACCTCGGTTAACAAGAATTAAAGAAGCTAAAAACATTACCAAAAAGTTCAATTTGTTGTGTTTTGAGTATTCAAATAAATCAAATGAATTAAAATGCTCTTTTTTTTCTAAAAATTCTATAGCATCTTCTATACGATAAGCTTCTTTGATTATTTCTAATTTTTTTTGTTTTGATATATAATCATCAAAAAATTTTACTAATTGGTATTTAACGTCTTCTTTTTCCATTGATGCCTTATTTTTAACTTTAATAGGTTTCTTTTTTTCTTTTCCAAAATTGTTCTTTATTACTTCTTGTGCCTTTTTTATGATATCGTAATTTTCAATAGTTGTGTATATATATTCCCTGTGTTTTTTAAATTCTTTGTCTTTATGTGAGTTAGGTAAAATTTCTTTTGATTTTAAAAAAGTTAGATATGAAGCTAATTCTAAAAATTCTCCGATTGAATTTAAATCCTGAAAGTTATTGTTAACGTAATCAACAAAAATATCAGAAATATAACTTACTGATATCTTTCTAACTGGTATCTTCTTTTCTTTTACTAATTCAACAAGCTTATTAAAAGGTCCTGAAAACACATCCAGTTTTACATCTAACTCTTCAAATGAGATCTTTTCACTCCCTTAACTACCATTTTAAATGCATTGCTTCTCTTACTTCTTTCATAGTTTGTTCAGCCACTTTTCTTGCTTTCTCATTACCTTCTAAAGCTATATTTTTAGCGTCTTGAAGGGTTGTATTTGCGAGTTTATCCCAAACAGGTTCTAACCTTTTTTTCATGTTTTTTATCAACAACTTTTTACAGTCTATACATCCTATACCTGCGGTTGTGCATCCTTTTGTTACCCAATCTTTTTCTTCTTGGGAAGGTGTAAAGGCTTTATGATAATCCCATACAGGGCATTTTTCAGGATTTCCGGAGTCTGTTCTTCTTTTTCTAGCAGGGTCAGTCATCATGGGTAATATTTTTTCTTTTAGCTCTTTTTCATTCGTTTCAATATTTATTATATTTCCATAACTTTTGGACATCTTTCTTCCATCTGTTCCAGGAAGTTTGGGAACTTTTGATATTATAGGCTGAGATTCAGGAAATATCTCTTTGTAGGTCATGTTGAATTTTCTTGCTATGTCTCTTGTGAATTCAAGATGATAAATTTGATCTTCTCCAACAGGGACCCTGTCACCTTTATATATTAATATATCAGCTGCTTGCAAAACTGGATAACCTAAAAAGCCTAAATTTGTAAGATCTTTGTTTGAAATATTATTAATCTGTTCTTTGTATGTTGGGATTCTTTCCAATCGGGAAACAGAAGATATCATGCCAAAAAGGAGATAAAGTTCAGCATGTTCTTTTATTGCCGATTGTATAAATAAAACACTTTTTTCAGGGTCTAGACCAACTGCTATATAATGCCTTATAATATCAAGTGTTGATGTTTCTATAATCTCTGGTGTATCATAATGAGAAGTTAGTGCGTGCCAATCGGCTACAAAGAAGAAGTTTTCATTCGATTTATTTTGTATTTCAACCCAATTTTCTAAAGTCACGAAATTTCCAATATGTAATTTTCCCGTTGCCCTCATTCCACTTACTACAGTCATCTATTTACCTCCGATAAATAAAGATATTCATTAAATTATATCATAATTTATTTCTAAGGTGCCTTGAAATTGTAAATCGGGATAATTCTTTCTTTTATTTCAACTGTTTCTCTTATACTTTCTTCTATTTCATTTAAGGGTTTATAAACCATGGGAGCTTCGTCTATTGTTTTTATGCTAACGGAGGTAGTATAAATACCTTCCATAGACTTTTTGTATTCTTCAAGGTTTAGGTTTTTCTTTGCTTGTCTTCTACTCATAACTCTTCCCGCACCGTGAGGTGCAGAGTAATTCCAATCTGGATTGCCTTTTCCGATACATATTAAACTTCCATCTCTCATATTAATAGGTATAATTAGTTTTTCACCTTGTTGTGCTGAAACAGCTCCTTTTCTGAGAATCATATTTTCAATGTCAATATAGTTATGAATTGTTGTAAACCTTTCTGAAATCGTTAAATTCATCTTTTCAATTATTTGATCTGCGATTGCTTTTCTGTTTAACATGGCATACTCTTGGGTAATCTTCATGTCATGAAGGTAATTATGAAAAGCTTCTTTTTCCAAATAACATAACTGTTTGGGGATATTGCTTTCTACAATGGGTTTAACTTTATTTTTCTTTCTTTTTTTCTTTTTTGAAAGAGATTGGCCTGTTAATAATGAATAAGCTAAATTTTGATAATATTCAGCGACCTGTTTCCCTAAAAATCTGCTGCCTGAATGTATTAATAGATAAAGATTACTAGAAGAATCTTTATCTACCTCAATAAAGTGGTTCCCTCCACCTAAAGTACCGATACTCAAGATGGCCCTTTCCAAATCAATAAAATCTCTACATTTTAACTCTAATATTTTACTCTTTTCTATATAAGGGTGAGGTGTTTTTCTTATATTAAATCCAGAAGGGATGTCTCTATTTATTAGTTTGTCTAATTTTTCAACGTTCAAATTTTTTTCATGGACTTTCACTACCTCCACTCCACAGCCGATATCCACACCAACTAAGTTAGGAACAACCTTATCTGTTATAGTCATAGTTGTTCCTATGACACAACCTACCCCCGTATGTGCATCGGGCATTATCCTTATTTTACTTTTCTTAACAAACTCTTGATTACACAACTCTTTTATTTGTTTTATTGCCTCTTCTTCTAACTCTTTAGCAAAAACTTTCGCTTCATTGAACTGTCCTTTTATTATAAACATAATTTAACATCCTCTAAAAGCTTTCTTTGTACTTAAATAATACCACATATTTAAAATATTTTAGGATAAAAAGGCATTTTTAAAGAATTAATAAATGTAATAAAATCGAGAATGAACTTTTTCTAATTACAGTTTTTTAAAAAAAAGACGATAATAAAGTGATAAATCTAAAAGGATGTGAGAGTTATGGCTTTTAATCCTTACATTGGTACGTTTCAATTAACAGGAGCTGTTTCTGGGATGGATACCGGGGCAATGGTAGAAAAACTTATGGAGATAGAACAGCAACCATTACTTAGAGCTCAAGAGAAATTTGACACACTTCAATATAAGCAAAAACTATGGATGGAAGTTGATAACAAATTAGAAGACTTCTATGATTCTTTAATTAACTTTAAACTAAAAGGAAATTTAATTCCAAAAAGTGCTTTTTCTTCTGATGAAACAGTTTTAACTGCTTCTGCTAGGGCTGACGCGATAGATACAACATTTTATTTAAAAGTTAATTCCCTTGCTTCACAAACAGTTTTACTTGGGGAAGGTATAGATTCTGATATTACAAAAAAATCGTCTATAGGAGAAGTTATTTCTGCAACAGGTGATTCTACATTTACAATACACAAGGGATCAGATTCTGTTGAAATTACAGTTTCAGATGGGGAAACAATACAAGATCTCATAAATAAAATAAACGAATCCAGTATCGGTGTTGAAGCAAGATTTGATGATAAAAACGGTAAATTCTTTTTAATAAATAAAGAAAATGGAGATATAAATATTAGCGTAAGTGCTGAAGCAGATTCCCATGGAGAACTTTTGTTGACCTCTTTGAACTTAAATGGCACCCCTAATTTAACTCTAGGAAGTTATGCAGAAGTAGAGTTGTCTTTCAATGGTTCTACCTCTGTTACAACCTATAGCAATTTGACGGAAAATTCTTTGGATATATTTGATACTACTGTTAATTTAGAATCCACATCAAGTAACTTTGTGAAAGTTTCTGTAGAACAGGATATAGATAAGAGTGTAGAAGTTATTAAAGAGTTTGTGGATAAATACAATGAAACAATAAATTATATATACGATTTATTACGTGAAGATAAAGTTACCGGTAAAGCAGAAGATGAGATGACAGAAGAAGATCATATGAAGGGAATGTTGAAGGGTGATAGGAACTTAGAAAACATTTTCTATAAGTTAAGGAATATGGTGTACTCTTCTACTGATATTTCTGATTCACAGTATAATTCCTTGTTTCAAATAGGCATTTCATCCGGTGATTTTGGAGCAGGTTATGAAAAAACAATGAAAGGTTTACTGAGTGTTGATGAGGATAAACTTAGAGAAGCTTTATCCAACGATGCGGAAAGTGTATGGAAATTGTTTGCAACTAACGATAAAGATAATAATAAGTTTGGATATGCACAATCTATTCAAAATTATTTATTTGATGTTACGAAATTCAATGGATATATTGATCAAGTTTCTGGAACAAATGGAACTATTGGAAATGAAATGAGGCGAATTGCTAAAGAGATGACATCGCTGCTTGAAAGACTTCAGAGGAAAGAAGCACGGTATTATGCACAATTCTCAGCTATGGAACAAGCTATGCAACAATTAAATATGCAAGGGATGTTTATACAAAACGCCTTTTCAAATAATTCTTAAAAAAATCCCCCGCTTTTTTATCGGGGGATTTCAAATTGGTTTTATCCTGCTGATTTCTTTTGTTCAGCTTCAGTTACTTCTTCAGGTTTTGCTATTTCGTAATTGAGATTAGAGTATAACTTTAACCCAGTTCCTGCAGGAATAGGTTGTCCTACAATTACATTTTCTTTTAATCCTTTTAATCTGTCTACTTTTCCTTCTATAGATGCTTCTGTTAGTATTTGTACAGTTTGCTGGAAGGAAGCAGCTGATAACCAACCCTCTTTTTCCAAAGAAGCTTTAGTTATTCTTAATAATCTTCTTTCATATTTTATGGTATCCTTAGGATTAATAAGATATTTTTTAGAAGTTCCTACAATGTGTGATTTTCCATCTTCAGTTTGTAATTCTTTGTAATCTTCATATATTTCAATTTCTTTTATGTTTGTTTCTATGATTTCGTTCAGTATTTCTTCGTTTAAATCTGTTCCTGGTTCATATATCTTATCTTCCTCTTCCTCATCTTCTACAGGGATTATTACTCTTTTTGAAAGTTTTTTCCCCAAAACCGTTTCTCGATTTTCAGATACCTTAGAATTTTCTTTTAATATTTGTTCATTTATTTTTTGAACCTTATTAAAACTTACCAGATCTCCCGGCATGAAATCGGTGTCTCCGCCGTCTAGGATTTCTATTTTGTTTATCATTTGTCTTATTATTATTTCGAAATGTTTGTCGTGAATGTCGACACCTTGTTCGGCGTATATCTTTTTAATTTCACTTAATAAGTGATTAGATAAGGCATTGACACCTAATTCTTTTAAGATTTTTCTGGGTTTTATATTTCCTGTTGTTAGTCTTTGACCAGGTAATACTTTATCTCCTACTTCAACTACAGCTTTTGTTCTATAATCAGATTCATAACTTTCTAATTCTCCGTCTTTATTTTCAATGATGATCTTTAATCTTCTACCTCTTTTGTTTTCTGTGTCTCTTTCAATAGCTTTGACTATTCCTTTTGTTTTCGAAAATTCTCCTTCTGGCCCTTTTGTTTTCTTTCTGGCTTCAAATAGTTCTTCGGCTCTTGGTAAACCCTGTGTTATATCTGAGGCAGTAGCAATACCTCCGGTGTGGAAGGTTCTCATGGTAAGTTGTGTGCCAGGTTCACCAATAGATTGTGCAGCGATTATTCCAACAGATTCTCCTATATCAACCATTTTATAATTTGATAAGTCCATTCCATAACATTTTGCACAGATACCGTCATCTGCTTCACAAGTTAATGGAGATCTTATAAATATTGCAGGTCTGACTTTTACTGTTTTGATACCGTGTTTTTCTAATAATTTTGCTGTTTTTAAATCAATTCTTTCTTGGTATTTTAATAGAGTAGTAATTTTATTATCTACTTCTATTTTTAGATCTTCTCCTGCATATACAAAGTCTACAGAGCCGTATTCTTTAACTTTTAATGTTTCTTTTCCATGCAGGAATATCTCTTCAATAACATCGTCTGTTACTTCTTCGCCTTTTCTTAGAATAAAGTTTCCTTCTACTTCTATATCTTCCATTGATTCTAAGAAAGAACCTTTAGGAACATCATCAAGTTTTATGATTTTTTCTGTAGATATTTCAATGTCTTTAACATAATTAGCTAGAAATAATGAGTCTTTTTCTTTTAATACTTCTCCGCGTTCATATTTTTTATTTGTTTCAGGGTTAAAGATTACATCACCAGTTTCAGGGTCGAATATGTCTTTTGCTAAAACTCTACCGAAAAGGAAATCAGACAAATTTTCAATCTTTGAATCATCAGACCAAAGTTCTCTAGCTTCAATCCCTCTTTCTGTTCCACAATCATCTTCGGTTATTGTTATGCTTTGAGCAACATCAACCAGTCTTCTTGTGAGATATCCAGCTGTTGATGTTCTTAAAGCAGTATCTGCTGAACCTTTTCTTGAACCATGAGTCGATGTAAAGAACTCTAATTCGGATAACCCATTTTTGAAGTTAGATGTAATAGGTACCTCGATTATCTTTCCTGAAGGATCGGCCATCAATCCTCTCATACCTGCCAACTGTTTAAGCTGATCAATATTTCCTCTTGCACCTGATTCGATCATCATCCAAATAGGATTGAAGGTGTATTTTCTATATGTTTTGGCCGTTTCTACAGTAACTTTTGCAGTGGAATTTTCCCAAATTTTAATTACCTCTTTATACCTTTCATTATCAGTTAGATACCCTTCCTCAAATAATGATTCTATTTCAAGGACTTCATTTCTTGCTTCCTCTATAAGCTCTTCCCTTTTTGGAGATATCAATACATCTCTTATGGAAATAGTTAAACCTGATAATGTGGAATAATGAAAACCGAAATCCTTTATACTATCTAAAAGATCGGCTGTTTTGTCAATTCCATGTTTCTCAAAAGTGTTGAATATTAAATCTTTCAATCCTTTTTTATCCATTTTTTTAGAGTAATTTCTTAAATCTTCCGGGACTTCTGTGTTGAAAATTATTTTTCCAATAGTTGTTTTAATCAATTTGCCATTGTTATATCTAAACGCTATTGGTTCATGAAGAGATAATATTGATTTTTTAAGTGTTATTAAGTTATCCTGTAGGTATACATCGGAATCTATTATTTTAAGATATTCGTATGCATATGTTGCTTCTAAATCGTCTGAAAATATGAAACTTACATTTCCTTTTTTACCAATTTCTGAAACTTTCTCAGGAATTTTAGCATTGTTAAACTTTTCGTCTTCGTGCATTGTTAGATAATACGAACCGGCTATTATGTCTTTTCCAGGCATGGATAAAGGTTTACCGTTTGCTGGAGATATTATGTTGTAACGAGATAGCATTAGAAATTTAGATTCTGCTTGAGCAACACTAGAAAGCGGAATATGTATAGCCATTTGGTCTCCGTCAAAATCAGCGTTAAAAGGCGGACAAACCAATGGATGTAATCTTATAGCGTTTCCTTCAATTAATTTAGGTATAAAAGCTTGAATAGATACTCTGTGTAAGGTTGGAGCTCTGTTTAATAACACAGGGTGACCCTTTATAACTTCTTCTAATACCTCCCATGCTTCCGGCATTTCTTTTTCAATTATAGTTTTTTTAAATTTTCTAGCACTTTTACTTGCAACGTTAGAATCTTTTAATAATTCTGCTAGAACAAACGGTTTAAAAAGTTCTAAGGCCATTTTTTTTGGTAATCCACATTCATGTATTTTTAAATCAGGACCAACAGCTATAACAGCTCTTCCAGAATAATCAACCCTTTTACCCAATAGATTTCTTCTAAATCTGCCTTTTTTACCTTTTAGTAGATCAGTTAAAGATCTTAAAGGTCTTCTGTTTCTATCAGTCATGGGTTTTCCAACACGTCCATTATAGAAGAGGGAGTCTACAGCTTGCTGCAAAATTCTTTTTTCATTTCTTACTATTATTTCAGGAGCGTCCATCTCTAATAATTTTTTTAATCTGTTATTTCTATTAATTACTTTTCTATATAAATCGTTTAAGTCAGTAGCTGCGAATCTACCACCTTCTATTTGAATTAAAGGTCTTAGATCGGGTGGAATTACAGGAATAATATTAGTAATCAGCCATTCTGGTCTATTACCTGATTTTATGAAATCTTTGATCAATTTTAACCTTCGTAGTATTTTAACGCTTTTTTGACTTTTCCTGTCCATTTTTTCTAATTCGGCTTCCAATCTTGCTTTTAATACTTCGAGATCGATTTTTCTTAACAGTTTCTGAATGGATTCTGCCCCATAACCGCTTTCAAATTGTTCGTATCTATTGATTTGATATATTTGTTCACTTCCGTCTTCTTTTCTTGCTATTAAATCTTTAACACCAAATTCTTGAAGTTGTTCTAATATTTCTTGAGTTATTTTGATTCCTTTTTCAAATTTCTTACCGGGAAACACGATTTCTGAAACTAGTTCCTTATCTATTACTTCTTCTCTTTCTTCTTTAATCTTGGAGTTCAATATTTTCATAACTTCTTCGTAAGCTCTTGCTTCATCTTCTAGCAATATATCGCCAATTTTCTTGCCTATTCTTTTGGAAAATCTTTTGTCTATATCAGTTATCACAACTATTGGTGTATCTCTTTCAATATCTCTTTCAACTTCTATTGAGCCGGGGTAATATTCTAGAAAGAGGGAATACTCCTTTTGTGTCAGATAATCTTCTTCAAATAAAAACCTATCTGCTAGAGGAGTTCCTTTTTCTACTTCTTGCCCATCTTCCACCATTATGGAAGCCCCTTCAAACATGGGATATTTTCTTTCTATTCCCGTTTCATCTCTGATTATTATCCATGTAAGCTCTCTTTCCGTTTCAGTCATTTCCTCTTTTATTTCTACCATTCCATCAATATCAGCTATAGGCATTCCTTTCACAGCAACTATTTTTACTGCTGGTTCTACTCTTAAATCTAAATATTCCGAATATATTTCAAACTCCCTCTGATATAGAACCTCTCCTGGGAGATATCCTAAATTTTCGTTTTCTGAGCCGCTAAGAGTTAGATATGCTCTTTCTATAACTCTTTTTGAACCATAGTATATGATATTTTCAAGATCTTTGACGCCGATATTTAATATAATAGATAAGACAGACGGAGAAGATTTCAAATACCAAATATGAGAAACAGGTGTAGCTAATTCTATGTGACCTATTTTTCTTCTTCTGGCCTCTTTAGATTCAACTTTTACTCCACATCTCTCACATACTGTTCCTTCATATTTCTTGCCTTTGTATTTACCACAAGCACATTCGTAATCTTTAATTGGTCCAAAGGTTTTTTCACAAAACAGACCATCTTTTTCAGGTTTTCCTGTTCTGTGGTTAAGTGTTTCAGGCTTTTTAACTTCTCCGCTTGATTGTTCCAAAATACTCTGGGGGGATGCTATCCCAATTCTTATCTTAGCAATCTTCCTTTGAAAAGAAGAAATATTTGCCAACTCAAATCCCTCCTTGAGGGTATATTTTTATTTAAATTGAATCTAATGCAGTGTTGCTTTAAAGTCTATCTACGTCTAATTCATTTCCATCCTCATCAAATAATTTGATTTCAAGCATTAAACCTTGAAGTTCTTTGGTTAATACCTTGAAACTTTCGGGAATACCGGGTTCAGGTAGATTTTCTCCCTTTAATATTGCTTTGTAAACATCATTTCTTCCTTTTATGTCATCGGATTTATATGTAAGCATTTCATTGAGAGTGTGAGCAGCTCCATGAGCCTCAAGAGCCCATACTTCCATTTCTCCGAATCTTTGTCCACCAAAATGGGCTTTACCACCTAATGGTTGTTGATGAATTAAAGAGTATGGGCCTGTAGATCTTGCATGAATCTTATCTTTAGCTATATGAGATAATTTCAACATGTACATAGAGCCTACTGCAACAGGAAAATCGAAAGGTTCTCCTGTTCTTCCATCTCTTAAAACAATTTTACCTGTAGGTTGTTCAGGATTGTCACCCAAGTATAAATTCTTTTCTCTTCTTACTTTACACAATTCTTCCATTATTTCTTGTTCTGTTGCCCCATCAAATATAGGAGTTGCATAATAATCATTTGTTAACATTGATAGCCACCCCAAGTGTAGTTCTAGAATCTGCCCAATATTCATTCTTGATGGGACTCCCAAGGGAGAAAGAAGCATTTGAAGGGGTGTTCCATCCGGTAAAAAAGGCATATCCTCTTTATTCAATATCGTTGAAATAACCCCTTTGTTCCCGTGTCTTCCGGCTAATTTATCTCCAACTTCTAAGGTTTTCTTTGTTGCGATAAAGACTTTAACGTATTTATTAACCCCGATTTCTAAAGAGGGGATATCTTTACGATCAAAAACTTGAACATCTATAACTCTTCCTTCTATACCGTGTGGAACAGTTAACGAGGTGTCTTTTACATCTCTACCTTTATCTCCAAAAACAGATTTAATAAGTTTTTCTTCAGGAGTAGTATCGGATTCGCCTCTTGGTGTAACTTTTCCAACAAGGATATCACCAGAAGATACATAAGAACCAACTTTAACTATTCCTTCTTCATCTAGATTTCTTAACAAGTCTTTTTTTACATTTGGTATATCAGAGGTTATTTCTTCAGGTCCTAGTTGTGTATCCATAGCTTTGGTTTCATATACTTCAATATGAATAGATGTAAAGGTGTCATTTTCAAGTAGTTCCTGACTAACAACCATTGAATCTTCAAAGTTATACCCTTCCCACGGAAGAAATCCTACAAATATGTTTTTTCCTAAAGCTAATTCTCCCATATCCATCGAAGGACCATCAGCTATTGGTTCACCTTTTTCAATTTTATCTCCTACATTTACAATAGGAGTTTGATTTATACACATATCCTGGTTTGAACGTACGTATTTCAATAAAGTATATTCATCTTTTATAGGTTCTTCATTAGAATCTTTAACAACATTATTCTCTTCATCAAGTCTTGTTATAATAATTTTTCTACCATCTACGTAATCAACTATTCCTCGATTTTTTGCGATTATCAGATAACCTGAATCTCTCGCAGCCAACCATTCTACGCCGGTCCCAACAAAAGGTGCTTCGGGCTTTAAAAGTGGAACAGCTTGTCTTTGCATATTAGATCCCATTAATGCTCTGTTCGCATCGTCATGTTCTAAGAACGGAATCAGAGATGCTGAAACAGAAGCAATCTGTTTTGGTGTCACAGAAATATATTCAATTTCATCTCTATGGTATAAACTAACTTTTCCAAGGTACCTTGCTTCTATATATTCTTCTGAGAAGATTCCATCTTCACCAATTTCAGCCGAGGCAGGTGCAATTTTATATAGTTCTTCTTCTTCAGCAGTTAAATATACAATTTTTTCATAATCAATCTTACCTTGCCGAACTCGATAATAGGGAGTTTTCAAAAATCCGTATTCATCAACCTTTGCTAATATAGCCATAGAGGTAATTAATCCAATATTCGCACCTTCGGGAGTTTCTATAGGACACATTCTTCCATAATGGGAATGATGAACATCCCTTACTTCAAATTTAGCATGCTCCCTTTTTAATCCACCAGGACCTATAGCAGATAAACGTCTTTTGTGAGTTAGTTCAGCAAGTGGGTTAACTTGATCTAAAAATTGAGATAATTGGCTAGAGGCAAAAAATTGGTGAAAAGATGTCATCAATGCTCTTGAATTGATTAAAGATTGTGGGCTTATTTTATTGATTGACTGGATACCAGTTAATTTTTCCGGAGCATGTTGAATCATTTTAGAAAAAGCTCTTTCAAATTCTATTTGCAATAATTCACCAACAGATCTAACTCTTTTATTACCCAAATGGTCCCTAGTATCAAGCCCTTCTGTGTTTTCTTCTAATTGAAGCAAATATCTTGCTGATAATATAATATCCATCTTATCTAGAGATAAAGAATTTATTGGGTATCTTATTTTTTCTTCACTATTTTGAGGGATCTCCTTTTTTTCAACTTCTTTTAAATAATCTATATAGGCTTTTCTTAATTTTGTTTGAATCTTTTGCCTACCAATTAACGAAAAGTCAAATTTTTCAGGGTTAAAATACATATTATCTATTTCTTCTTTTGCCTTTTGAGCTTTAGGAATTTCTGAAGGTCTGAGCTTAGAAAATATCTCTTTATATGCTTCTAAAGAAGTCAAAGGACCTTCTTTTTCATATCTTTTTTTCATTCTTTCCATTGTTACTTCTGCGATTCTGTTTGCAACAGTAACGCTTTTAATATCGTATTTTTTTAGAAGCTCTAAGACTTCTTTCAATTTCATTCCGGATATAGTTTTTTGAGGAGGATCCATTTTTTCTAATTCTTGGAACGTTAGATTTGAAAGAACAGTACAATTTAAATAATTAGACAGTTCAACTTCGTCTTCTAAATCTATTTCCTGTGGGAACAAACGTAATATATCCAAATCATTTTCGTATCCTAAAGCTTTTAAAAATAAAAAGAAGTTGAATTTTCTTTTTCTATCAATTCTAACTTGAATAATCTCTTTGCCAGGATTTGGATTGAACAGTATCTCTAGCCATGCCCCTTTTACAGGGAGAAAATGAGCTATAAACATTTCTTTAGCAGTGTCCGTTTCTTCTTCTTTTATAAAGTAAATACCAGGAGATCTGACTAGTTGGTTTACTATAACTCTCTCTGCTCCATTTACGATAAAAATTCCTCTATCAGTCATATGAGGTATGTTGCATAAGAAAATATCATCTTTTTCAATCATTTCACCTGTGGATGTATCGGTTATTCTGACTTTTAAGTAAGCTTTACCTGAGTATGTTAAACCTTTATCCCTACATTCGCTCTCACTATTTGTGGGTTCTTCGTATTTTACCTCGAAAAAATCTATTAGAAATTCTTTGTTCTTTTTGCCACTAATTTTTATGGGGACTTTTATTGGCATGTAACTCTTAATAGTGTTGATAATTTTGTTGGACAAAAAATCTTGGAAAGAATCTTTTTGAATTTTAACTAAATCTTCATAGATTTCAGTTTTTTCAGGAACTTTTCCAAAAAAATTTCTTTTTCTTTTTCCTACTTCCTGGGTAAGAATATTCAAAAGAACCACCTCTATATATGTCTAAAAATAATTGATTCAAAAAATATGCAAAAAATCGCATTAGACAAAAGTCCAATGCGAATTATATTATATCTTTTTTTTTTGAATAAAAGGTTAAAGGATTACGTCAACTTAATTTCGAGTTTAATTATTTTAGTTCTACTTCTGCACCTGCTTCTTCTAATTTTTTCTTAATTTCTTCAGCTTCCTCTTTAGGAGCGCTTTCTTTAATAATTGCTTCGGGAGTACCAGCTTTTTCAACTAAATCTTTTGCTTCTTTAAGACCTAAGCTTGTTATTTCTCTGACAACCTTAATTACACCAATTTTCTTGTCTCCAAAACTCTTTAAAATAACGTCAAAATCAGTTTTCTCCTCTTCCTGAGCAGCTGCCTGTCCTGGTACAGCTCCTGGAACAGCAGCCATGACTGGCGCTGATGCTGAAACTCCGAATTCATCCTCTAATGCCTTAACTAATTCCGCTAATTCTCCTACCGTCATATTTTTGATTTCATTTATAAGCTCTTCTTTTGTCATCTGCCAAACACCTCCGAATTTATTAATTTTCTTTTATTTCTTTAATTGCGTTAAATACATAAACTAATTTTCTCAAGTTATCTGATAATGCATTTACTAATCCATAAATAGGATTGTTAAGGGACCTGACAATTGTTGCATAAAGTTCCTGTTTTGAAGGAAGTTTTGAATATTCTACGGCTTTTTCAGCATCAAAGATCCGTCCTTCTAAAACCCCACCTTTGATAAAAGGTTTATTGTTGTGCGCATCAGAAAATTTCTTTACTGCTTTTAAAACTTCTATGGGGTCAGAACTTTTTGCGTATATAACTCCCGTACTACCTTCAAAAAAATTCTCAAAATCTTCCAAGTTTTTTTCAGACATTTTAACAGCAGTTTTTAGGAGAGAGGTTCTGTAAACTGAAAATACAACATCTTCTCCAAACTCTTTAAACAACACCATTCTAAAATCATTACTTTCAGCTACAGACATACCTGTAAAATCTATTAGCATAATAATAGGTGATGTTTCAAGGGCATCGATGAACTTATCGATAAGAGATTTTTTACGTTCTTTGGTTAACAAAAATAGCACCTCCTTATATAAAAAAAACCGCATGAGGTAGCGGTTTAAAGAAACATAATAATTTCTTTCTAATCCACACCTCGGTAGGCGAGAATAAATCTCTTTAACAGCATGACCTACTTTCTTAGGCACGATATTACTATTAATTTTTTAGGAACCGATATTATCTATGCTACATTCGTTGAAGTTAGAGAACCGATGTCTATTGTTAACCCAGGTCCCATGGTTGGAGCGATTACAGCCTTTCTTAAAAATTTACCTTTGGAATTTTCCGGCTTCATTCTTACAAGCTGCTCTACAGCAGCAATTAGATTTTCTTTCAGATCTTCTTTACTAAACGATACTTTACCTAAGGGTATATGAACATTTCCTGTTCTATCATTCCTTACTTCTACTTTCCCGGCTTTAAACTCAACTACAGCTTGAGCAACATCTTCAGTAACGGTACCGGATTTGGGTGAAGGCATAAGCCTCTTGGGCCAAGAACTTTTCCTAATTTCGCAATCTTTCTCATAATATCAGGAGTTGCGATAGCCACATCGAAATCCGTCCAGTTTTCATTTCCAATCTTGTCAACTAGATCATCAGAGCCAACAAAATCAGCACCGGCGTCTTTGGCTTGTTGAGCTTTTTCGCCTTCAGCAAACACCAAAACTTTAACGTTTTTTCCGGTTCCTTTTGGCAACGATATGGTTCCTCTTACGTTTTGATCACCTTTTTTTGCATCGATTCCTAAGAGTATGTGTAATTCAACTGTTCCATCGAACTTTGTGTAAGAAATCTTTTTGACTGTATCGAGAGCCTCTTCAATATCGTAGACTTTCTGTTTATCTACAAGTTTTGTAGCTTCTTTGTATTTTTTACCACGTTTAGGCATTATTTTCTCCTCCCTTTTTAATCCTTTATTTCTATTCCCATATTTCTAGCAGTTCCCGCAATAATCTTTGCAGCAGCATCTAAATCTTTAGCGTTAAGATCTTTCATTTTTAATTCAGCTATTTCACGAAGTTGTTTTTTTGTAACTTTTCCAACAACTTCTTTTCCAGGTTCTTTTGCGCCAGATTTAACACCTGCAGCTTTTTTAATCAAAAAGGATGCGGGAGGAGTTTTTACAATAAAAGTGAATGACCTATCTTCAAAAACAGAAATTTCAACAGGTAGCAAAGTACCTGCTTGATCAGCGGTCGTTGCGTTAAATTTTTTACAAAACTCCATTAAATTAACTCCATATTGGCCTAATGCAGGTCCAACAGGAGGAGCAGGTGTAGCTTTTCCTGCTTCTAATTGTAATTTTACAATTCTTAAAAGTTTTTTTGCCATTCTTTACAACCTCCTAGTGGTTAATGGGATATATCCCTCCCACATGCTTTCAATCAATTATTTTTTCTATTTCGCCCAAAGATAACGTGACCGTAGTTTCTCTACCAAACATAGTTACTACAACTTGAACTTCTTGCTTTTCTAAATCCAAATGTTTTATTTTACCAGTGAAGTATTCAAAAGGTCCATTAATTATCTTTACATGTTCTCCAATTTCAAAATCAGTTCTGACTTCTTTTATTTGACGTTTTTCGTAACTTTCTTCCCCTATTAGTCTTAAGATTGCTCTAACTTCATTTTTGCTTAGTTTTACAGGCTTACCACCTATATTCAATACGGTAGATACGTAGGGGGCATTTTTTATTAATTTCTCTGTTTCTTTAATATACATCATTTCAACAAATATATAACCAGGAAATAAATTTTTCCTTTTAGTTTTTATTATTTTTATCTCTTTATGAAAAGGAGTTTCTCGAATATCTACTCTTCCAGAAAATTTGGATTTATATTCTTTTGATTCGCTAAGTTTTTCACCAGCACTAATATCATTTCCTAATTTGAAAGTTTCATTTATAAAAGTTTCCCTTGGAACAACATAAATGTCATTTTCATTATTATTGTTTTTTATTAAAATTCTTTTTACTTTCTCTACAGAAACTATTTCCCCGTCTACATCACTTTTATACTCAAAGTTTTTAGTAAAAGGAGTATCGGTATGTACTTTTTTTCCGGTTCTTAAGCCTGATAACAATCCAGAACTTTCAGGGATTAAAAAAGTTTTAGAAAATTTTTTCCCTTCAGTTTCTACTATAATTCTTCTAAAATTTTTCGATTCAATTACTTTACCAGCGTTTTTGACAAAAATTTCCGGCTCTTTTGCTAGTAAATCTCCTTTTTTGACATCTTTTCCTTTTCTAACATATACTTTTGCTTCTTTGCTAACATAAATCTTTTGAACTCTTTTATTACTATAATTCAATTCTTCAACTTCGGGTATAATTATCTTTCCAAAATACTTATTCTCACCAACATTTTTGGCCCTTTCTTCAAGGGTTTCCTTGACTTTATTTTCCATTCCCGAATAAACCTGAAGTATATACCATTCTTTGCGCATTTTTTAGTTTTCACCACAGCTTATATAACAAATTTTGTTTTATATAACTAACTACCAAATTACTGGGATGGTGCACCAGCACCTCTTAAGAATACAGGATATACCAACAAGGAGAAAAATTGCAAAAGGCCAAAATCAACCGCAAAGAGATAAACAGCAAAAATTGCGATTACTATTAAAACAACTAGGGTGGAATTAAGTAATTCTTTTCTTGTTGGCCAATTTACTTTTTTAGCTTCTTGCCATACGGAAGTTAAAAAAACCCAAAATTTAGACATTTTTATACACTCCTAAAATAAGAAATGAGTATAATTATATCTTTGCTTCAACATGTTGAGTATGTTTTCTGCAATGAGGACAGTATTTCTTCAATTCAATTTTTTCTTTGTAATTCCTGTTTTTCTTCTTGTAATAATTTCTATTATTACATTCAGTGCATTTTAAAGAGAAAATTATGGTCTGCGTTTTAGTTGCCATTTTTACCACCTCTTTGAAATATGAATAAAATAAATGGTGGTGAGGGAAGGATTCGAACCTTCGAAGGCAGTCTGCCAGCGGATTTACAGTCCGCCCCCTTTGGCCACTCGGGCACCTCACCAATAAGCTAAGATAAGAAAAATACTTGGAGCCGATGAAGGGACTTGAACCCCCAACCTGCTGATTACAAGTCAGCCGCTCTGCCAATTGAGCTACATCGGCAACATCATTACAATAACCGAAGTTGATTATATCAAACCATCTTAACCTTGTCAATGGCTTTTTAGTTAAAAATATATTAAATCGTTTATCGAATTTCAAAATATCCTCCAAAAAACAAATAACAAAGAATTTATCTTTATATATTTTGTTTTTAACAAAGTTCATGATACAATAATAGTGAGATAAAGGTTTTAGAAAACAATATCAAGAAAAATATAATTAATCGACGGAACGCTTAATAAAAATGTTTGAGTTTTGTGTGTTTCTTAGTTAGAAGGAGGAGAAGGACATGTTTGATAATTTTACAGAAAGAGCAGCAAAAGTATTTATAGAAGCTCAGAATGAGGCAAAACAGATGGGTCATCCTTATGTGGGTACAGAGCACATCCTGTTAGGCCTTCTGAAAGTTGGTGGAAAGCAATTAGAAGTAATATTTGAAGAATTCCATCTTTACTATAATTCCATAAAAATGGAAATTACGAATGTTGTAGGAACAAATTCTACTCAAGGAATAATTGGATCACCTCAACCAACTCCGAGAGCTAAACGTATATTAGAATTAGCATATGATGAAGCTGAATTGATGGGGTTTGGAAAGATTGATGCAGAGCATTTACTTCTGGGGATATGTAGAGAAGCAGAAGGTATAGCTTCCCATATATTAAAGAGATCTGGAATAAATTTAACCTTGATGAGAAGAGAACTAACAGATATGATGATTAAAGGAAAGTCTTCGAGCAGAGGTGAAATTGCCAAAACGGAAGAGCAAGAAGAGAGAAAAAGACAAAAACAGAATGCGCTTAAGCAGCTAGAAGACTATGGAACTGATTTAACAACTCTAGCTGAAAATAATAAGTTAGATCCTATAATAGGCAGAGAAATAGAGATTAACAGAGTTATGGAAATATTAGCGAGAAGAAAGAAAAATAACCCCGTTCTTATAGGAGAGGCCGGAGTTGGGAAAAGTGCCGTAGTTGAAGGTTTAGCTCAACGAATAGCTCAAGGGAAAGTTCCAGAAATTCTTAAAAACAAAACAATCTTTTCTCTCGATATAACTTCAATAGTGGCAGGCACAAAATATCGTGGAGAATTCGAAAAAAGAATGAAAAAACTAATGCAAATACTACAAAAGACCGAAGACATAATACTATTCATAGACGAATTACATATGATTGTCGAAGCTGGCGCAGCCGAAGGGTCTTCAATGGATGCTGCGAATGTATTAAAGCCAGCATTAGCAAATGGAGAAATAACTGTGATCGGTTCTACAACGTCTAGTGAATATAGGAAATTTATAGAAAAAGATCCCGCCCTTGAAAGAAGATTCCAGAAAATATACGTAACTGAGCCAACAATTGAAGAAGCAATTAATATCTTATCAGGTATTAAATTCAAATATGAAGAACATCATAAGGTATTATACAAAAATGAGGCCATCAACGCTGCAGTACACCTTTCCGCTAGATATATCACAGACAGACATTTACCAGATAAGGCTATAGATGTAATAGATGAAGCAGGAGCGAAAGTTAGGTTGCAAGCTTTAACATTACCGGACAAATTGAAATTAGAATCTCAAAAATTAGAAGATTTTGAGTTAAAAAACAAGAAGAATGATTATGAAAAAAGTTCCGAGGAAATTGAAAAACAAATACAAAAAATGAAAGAAAAATATGATAAATCTTATTCAGAGTGGAGAAATAAGGCTGAAAATCAAATAATTGAAATAAATGAAGAAAATATAGCTGAAATTATATCAAACTGGACAGGAGTACCACTTAAACAGCTTAGAGCTGAAGAAATGGAGAAATTATTAAATTTAGAAGCTGTTTTGCACGAGAGAGTTGTTGGACAGGATGAAGCGATCAAATCTATATCTAAAGCTATAAGACGTGCAAGGAGTGGTTTAAAAGACCCAAGAAGGCCGACAGGCGTTTTTATGTTCTTAGGTCCAACTGGTGTAGGAAAAACAGAGTTAGCTAAAACATTAGCATCTTATCTATTTGGCGATGAAACTCATCTAGTAAGAATAGATATGAGTGAATATATGGAAAAATTCAGTGTATCAAGATTGGTAGGGGCTCCCCCAGGATACGTTGGATATGATGAAGGTGGCCAACTAACCGAAGTGGTAAGAAGAAGACCCTACTCTGTAATACTATTAGACGAGATTGAAAAGGCTCATACCGACGTTTACAATATACTCTTACAGATAATGGATGAAGGACGGCTAACTGATTCACAAGGAAGGACAGTTGATTTTAGAAATACAATAATTATTATGACTTCGAATTTAGGTTCTGAGCAAATCAACAAAACTAAAAGAAGCCTAGGGTTTGTAGAAGAAGATACACTGGAAAATGAATACAAAGAAATAAAAAATGAAGTAATGTCGGCAGTAAAAAAGAATTTTAAACCTGAATTTATAAATAGATTAGATGATGTTATAGTTTTCCATCCGTTGACAAAGCACCAACTAAAAAATATTATCAACATTCAATTGAGTGATTTGAAGAGTAGGTTAGAGGAGAAGAATTTAAAACTATCTGTTAAAGAAAGCGCGATTGATTTCTTATTAGATAAAGGTTACGATCCGATTTTTGGTGCAAGGCCTTTAAAGAGAGCTATTCAAAGATATGTGGAAGACCCCCTTTCTGAAGAGATTCTCAAAGGTAAATTTGAAGAAGGTAGTCGCATCTTAGTAACTTACCGAAAAACAGATGAAAAACTTGTATTTAGAAAAGGGCCAAAAGCTAAGAAAAAAATAGAAAAGAAAGTGGTCAACAGTTGAAAAAGTCTGAAAAATACTATGTTTGCAACAATTGTGGTTATGAATCAGATAAATGGTTTGCTAAATGTCCCATGTGTAATGAATTGGAATCCGCGGTAGAGTATACCGCGGATCTTAATTTAAAAGGGGAACATATAGAAACACCGAATATTATTTTTCTTGATCAAAAAGTTGATCCGCCTAAAAAGATACCTACAAATTTCAAAGAAGTTGATCAGGTTCTTAATGGTGGGTTGGTAAAAGGAGCTGTATATTTATTAAGTGGGGAACCAGGTATTGGAAAAAGTACGCTTTTGTCACAAATGGCGAAATTTATTGAAGATACAAATGGTTCTATAATATACGTTTCTGGAGAAGAATCAACTGAACAAGTAATTCAAAGGTTTTATAGGTTAGGAATTAATAATAAAAATATTGGTTTAGTATTTGAAAGTAATGTTGAATCTATTATTAAATCGTTTGAGAAAAATCATGTAAAACCTTTTGTTGTATTTATTGATTCCATTCAGACTTTAAAAAGTGAAAATGTAGATTCTTCCCCAGGAAGTATAATTCAAGTAAGAGAAAGTGCACGAAAAATGGTTGAATTTGCGAAAACAAGAAATGTAACGATAATATTGGTTGGTCATGTAACAAAAGAAGGTTCTATTGCTGGGCCAAAAATTTTAGAGCACATGGTTGACTGTGTTTTACAAATGGATATAGAAGGAAGTTCTGGTTTAAGGTTGCTTAAAGTAACGAAAAATCGTTTTGGACCTACAGATGAAGTAGTTTTATTTGAAATTTCACAAAAAGGTTTAAAACCAATAGAGAATATTACCAGTTTCTTACTTTCTGATTATTCAAATGAACCAGGGAATACACTTTCAATAGTTAAGGTAGGTCAAAAACTATTACCAATTGAAATTCAAGCTTTAGTTAGTAATCCAGTATACGGTTCTCCAAGAAGAGTTACTTCTGGGATACCATTAGATAGACTTTTAATGATTATTGCGGTTCTTTCTAAAAAATTAAAGTTGCCTTTAGAAAGCAAAGATATCTTTGTTAATACTGCCGGTGGTTTAAGGATAACAGACAGTTCTATGGACGTTGCAATTGCTTTATCGTTAATTTCTTCTTATTTAGATTTGCCCCTTTCATTTTTTCTAATTGCTTTCGGAGAAATTGGTTTAGATGGAAGAATCAGAGGAATATCCCTTTTGGAAAAAAGAATCGAACTTGCGAAAAAAATAGGTGCAGAGAATATTATTTCTCCAAAAAAATTTTCTGACAAGAAAATTAAAATAAATGTTGTAGAAAACATAAAAGATTTGATAAAATTATTTAAAAAAGGGGAAAATTAAAATGGACGAAAAATTGGGAAAGATTTTTAAACTGATGGCTCCGGGAAAACCAATAAGGAAAGGGATAGATAGGATAATGGAGGCAAATTTAGGGTCTTTGTTATTCTTTTGTTCTCGTCCGGAAGAGTATCTTAAAGATGGACTTATACAACCCGGATTCAAACTTGAATCTGATTTTTTGCCTGAGAAAATATATGAATTATCAAAAATGGATGGTGCAATTGTTCTAAACGAGAGTGGAACAAAAATTTTAGCCGCGAATGCTCAATTAAACCCTGATAAAAACATCTCAAGTTCCGAAACTGGGATGAGACATAAAACTGCGGAAAAGGTTTCTATACAAACAGGAGATTTAACAGTTGCAGTTTCTAAGAGGCGTAATATTGTTTCAGTTTATTATAATAAAATGAAATATGAATTATTACCTGAGAATGTTCTATTTGCTAGGCTTAATCATGAGATTACTATTGCTCAAAGATATCGTCAAAGCTTTATGAATCTTTTGGATAATCTTAATATAGAAGAAATGAAAGAGGAGGTTACCCTATTAGATATTGTAGAGATTATTTCTAAGGGGCAACTAACTTTAAAAATTACACAAAAAGCTGAGAAATATCTTTTAGAATTAGGTGAAATAGCTGGAAGCGCTAAGCTTGAATATGAAGAAATTCTACGCACCATTCCTCGCCTTTTAGGGGCAGTGATTATGGATTATGCCTCAAAGGATCTTGAATGCCAAAAACCTGACGAAGCAATTGATATATTTGAAAATTTAGATGTTGATGATTTGGTTGATCCTTTTAAAATAGCAAAAACATTGGGTTATGAAAATGTATCTTCTGAAGATGATTTAGAAGAAACATTCTTAACTTCGCGTGGTTACAGAATACTTTATTCAACTAAATTACCTGCAAGTGCAGTTAGGAATGTTGTAGAAAGCTTTAAGAATCTATCGGAGTTGATGAAAGCAACTTTTGAGGAATTAACAAACGTTTCGGGAATCGGAAAGCGCCGAGCGGAAATTATTATAGGTGCATTAAATAAGAAAAAGAAAGAAAAAGAAGAAATTTCATTAGATTTATCAAACAACATTGAAAGCAACAATATCCAAGAAGAGGTGAACTGATATAAAAATTTTAGCTAAAAACAAAAAAGCTAAACATGATTATGAAATTATTGAAACTATAGAGGCTGGAATTTCTTTAAAAGGAACTGAAGTAAAATCTGCAAAAGATAGTAAGATTAATTTCAAAGATAGTTTTTGTAAGATAGAAAAAGGTGAAATAATCTTGTACAATATTCATATAAGTCCTTATTCCGGAGCATCAATATTTAATCATGATCCTGAAAGGCCAAGAAGATTATTACTAAGAAAAAAAGAAATAAGAAGACTTCAATCAAAGGTTCAACAAGAGGGATTTACTATAATACCGTTGGAGTTCTATGTTAACGAAAAAGGGTTGGTTAAGGTAGAAATAGCTCTTGCAAAGGGTTTAAAAAAATATGATAAAAGAGAGAAGATTGCAGAAAAAGACTATGAAAGGAGAATTAGAAAACAACAAAAATATGAAAACATATGAAAAAGTAACAGAAGCTATATCAATTGAAGGTTTAACAAAGAAATTTGGTAAGACTGTCGCTGTTGATAATGTTGATTTGAAAATAAATACTGGAGAAATTTTTGGATTAATTGGTCCTAATGGAGCTGGAAAATCTACTATTATGAAAACTATTTCTACTCTTTTATCCCCAACATCAGGGAAGGTAGAAGTGTTTGGAGTGGAACTTTCTAGAAACAAACAACATGTAAGGAATATGATTTCTTTAGTTTCTGACTATTCGGTTTTAGAAAATGATTTGACTCCTGTTGAAAATTTAAAGCTTTTTGCTATTGCAGCAAAGGTTGAAAATGCTGAGACTAAAATAAAAACATTTATAAAAGATTTTGGTTTAGATAAATACAAGAATAAGCTTACAAAAAATCTTTCTTCTGGGAACAAGCAAAAGTTAAACATTGCTAGAGCACTTCTTAAATCACCAAAGATACTTTTATTAGATGAACCTACAAATGCCATAGATGTAGAATCTTCAAGGTTTATAAGAAGGTACATATTGAATGAAAATATTACTAATGGAACAACTATTGTCATTACTTCTCATTATTTATGGGAAGTGGAGCAATTAGCTAACAGTGTAGGTTTGATTGTAGATGGCAAATTGGTCATCAAAGATAACATAGAAAATGTTTATAAAAGGTTTGATTCGATAATTAATATTTACGAGTTAACGTTTAATGAAGAACAACACGATAAAGTTATGAATTCTCTTAAAACCAATAAAGATGTCATCGCCATTAAACCAGTATCAAAAGAAAAAGTTATAATTGATTCAAAAAATAGTACTTTTACTTTGAATGGGATCGATGTTTCAGTAAGGAAATTGCGACCTACTTTGGAGGATATTTATTCATATATACTAACTCAACCTGAAAAATAATTAATTCTTTTATTGCAAGGGTGATTCTTTTTGTTGTTAAGACTTGAGAACGTTTCACATAATTTTGGCGAATTTGATTTATTTTACGATGTGGAATTATCTATTAATGAACAAGACAAGATTGCACTTATAGGGAAAAATGGTTCTGGAAAAACCACGCTTCTTAATATAATATACGGCTCTATAGAACCTATTGAAGGTAAAGTGATAAGAAAAAATAATTTGGAAATATCTTTACTAAAACAATACAGAATAAATTTAAATGATAAAGTTCCTTCTATATATGATTTCCTAAAAGAAAGTGTGAAGAAAAGTTTTTCTGATTATCTTGTTGATAAAACGGTGAGAAGTGTCTTAGTTGGGCTAGGCTTTGAAGAAAATCAATGGGATAGGAAGATCTCAACTTTAAGTGGTGGAGAATTGACCCGATTATCTCTTGGCAAAACTCTTTCAGAAAAAAGTGATTTATTACTTCTTGATGAACCTACTAACCATCTAGATCTTTTTTCTATAGAATGGCTCATCAACTATTTAAAAGGATATAAAGGAGCAATGGTTATAGTTTCTCATGATAGAAAATTTTTAAGCGAATTATGCGATAAATATTGGGAGATTAACAATTCTAAGATTTGGGATTTTAAAGGTAGTTACGAGGAGTATATGCAAACTAGGAAAATTTATATAAATTCTATAACTGCTAGAAAAGAAAATTTAGAAAAAGAAATAGATAGATTGGAAATAATGGTGGAACGTTATAGAAAGTGGGCAACTGAAAAGATGATGAGACAGGCAATCATTAGAGAAAGAAAAATTAAGCAACTAAAAGAAGAACTAGAAGGAATAAAAAGTATAGAAGATGAGACCCCTAATAAAATAAAAATTCCTGATCCTATAAAAACGGGTTTTAAAGTTATAAAGGTTAACTCTCTTTCCTTTTCTTATAACGGAGAACCTCTTCTGAAAAATATCTCTTTTGAATTATTTGAAGAGGAAAAAATAGCCATTTTAGGAAAGAATGGGTGTGGCAAAAGTACATTATTAAGATTATTAACTAAAGAACTAGAAAATTACAAAGGGAAGATTGAATGGGGGCATAATATTAAAGTAGGATATTTAGATCAGGTTATATCAAATCTCTCTCAAGAGTCCGATGTTTTAAGTGAAACTTGGAAACTTGTTAAAGATTGGAAAGATTTTGAAGTTAGGAAGTATTTAGGAAGGTTTGGATTTTATGGATCTGAAGTTTTTAAAAAAATAACCGATCTTTCAGGTGGAGAACTAACAAGATTAGCTCTCGCAAAAATATTGCTTGAAAAACCGAACGTTTTAATATTGGACGAACCAACGAATCATCTGGATATTCTTACGATACAAACGATAGAAGACGCTTTAAAAGATTATAAGGGAGCTATGATTTTTGTATCCCACGATGAATCTTTTATAGAAAATATTGCCGATAAATTTTTGTTAATTGATCGAGGTAGGTCAATTATTTTGGATGATTTAAAAACTGTTTTAAATACTATAAAAAATTCTTCTTTTAAAATAAAAAAAGGTAAAAGTGAAAATGTTGATTATGAAAAAAGCAAAAAGATTAAAAACCGGATCAAAACAGTAAATGAAAAAATTAGTACTATCAGAATGAGATCTGAGTCTTTATTTGAAAAATTAGATATTATTGAAGCTAAACTTTTTGATTTTGGCGACGATTATATAAAGGTATCTAAATTAATGAAAGAAAAAAATGAATTGGAAAAAGAACTTTTAAACCTACAAAAGTTGGAAAGTCAATACATTGATGAACTGAAACTATTGGAAAAAGAAAGTAACAGTTTATAATTTGTATAATGAAATAATAAATGGAGGCAATTATGAAAGGCATATATTCAGATCAAACTAAAAACTTTCTTTTCCCTGAAGAGCCAAGCGTTGGGGATTTAGTAACTGTAAGACTAAGGATTCCAAAATATATAGGCAAAAGTTTGGGAAACGTTAAATTCGCTCCTGCAAAGAATTCAAAAAGTTATCAACATAAAAAAATGGTTTTCTTCAAAGAGACAGAGTACTTTTACTACTACCAAAGCACTTTCGAAATGCCTGATAGGTTGGTTAAATACCATTTTGAAATTAAATTACTTGAAAAAAACAAAGACATTTTGTACGATAGTATGGGTATTGTTGAAAACAGACCTGTAAACGATTTTAGGCTTATTGCCTCTTTTAAAACTCCTAAGTGGTCCCACGGTTCTATTTATTATCAAATATTTGTTGACAGGTTCAACAATGCAGACAAATCAAATGATCCGGTGAATCATGAATATCAATACGATGGAGAAGAAGTTGTAAAAAAAGAATGGGATGAATTACCAGATCCAAAAAATGGGCACAGAGAATTCTATGGAGGAGATTTAAATGGTGTTTTGGAAAAAATAGATTATTTGAAAGATTTAGGTGTGGAAACGATTTACTTCAATCCGATATTTGTATCACCAAGCCCACATAAATATGATACTCAGGATTATGAACACGTGGATCCTCATTATGGAGTCATAGAAGAAGATTCCGAAGATTTAAATGATAAATACAAGGTAAGAACAACATCAAAGATAAATCTTGAGAAAAGTGACCAACTGCTAAAAAAATTAATTGAGGAAGCTCACAAAAAAAATATGAGAGTCGTGCTTGATGGGGTTTTTAATCATTGCGGTTCTTTTCATAAATGGATTGATGAAATGAATTTGTATGATAATGAAGGTGTAGCTCATAATATAAACTCTCCATATAAAAGATATTTTTATTGGGGTTCAGAGAAAAAGTATGAAGGCTGGTGGGGCTTTTCTACTCTTCCCAAATTAAACTATGGAAATATTACTTTATGGAAATATATAAGCGATATTGGGAAAAAATGGGTCAGTGAACCTTTTAATATTGATGGATGGAGACTTGATGTAGCAGATGATCTGGGAAAATCTTTTGAAATGAATTCATCATTCTGGAGATTTTTTTACAAAATTGTAAAAAAGGCTAACCCAGAATCTGTCATATTTGCAGAAATATACAAATCTCCTTTAGCTTGGTTAGAAAAAATATGTTGGGATTCCATAATGAACTATATTACCTGTATGGACCCTGTCAGTTATTTCTTAACGGGGACTGAGAAACATAACGAAGATTACAAACCAGATTATCTTAAGAATTCAAATTATTTTGTAAATTCAGTAAGATGGGCATTATCTCAACTACCTATGAATAGTAAATTTATTGCTCTCAATCAATTAAGTAATCACGACCATTCACGATGGATGACGAGAACTACTCAACAAATTGGTAGGCTTGGTCAAAAATCACATGATGAGGCTTCAAAAGGAAAGGATATAGATGTCTTTAAAATGGGGATGGTTATGATGTTTACTTTACCAGGATCTCCAGGTTTGTTCTATGGAGATGAAATAGGATTAGAAGGATGGACGGACCCTGATAATCGTAGGCCCTTCCCATGGGGGAAAGAATCTCAAGAAAACAAAGAGATATTTAATTTCACAAAAGAATTAATTAAATTATATAAAAAACATCCTGTTATGAGAAAAGGTTCATTTGATTTTCTCGATTGGAAAGATGGATATATTTCTTATGGATTATGGGATGAAGATGAAAGTTTAATTATCTTGATCAATAGGGAAGATGAAGATATTGAAATTAAATTACCTTTATGGATCTTAGATAAAGAAAATGGAAGATTAGAAGTTTTATTTTCTACAAAAAAAATTGATCTGAGAAATGACAAATTTGAAAAAGGAGAAAAAATTTTAACAATTCCTTCCAAAATTGCTTCGATAATAAAAATAGAGTAAATTCATAACACTAGTTTTTTAGCATTGAAAAGAGGAAGAGTGTTTTCCAGTTGTTCTAATTGAAGATTTTCCAAGATATTATATTTAACGATCCCTTTTGAAGGAAAAGATATATAAAGATTATTATTTTTATATTCTAAACCTAATATAGGTAATTCTAAATCGATCGTTTTATATACATTGAAGTTTTTACTTTTTATTATATTTAATTTTGAACCGTAGGAATAAAATATGTATTCTTCAGTTATTATGATGTTATCAGGAACGTATTGGTATCCATAATAATCAAATGGATCAAAATTATAATCTAGTCTTAAAATCCCTTTATCAGTTAAAAGAAAAAAATCATTATCAATATAGTATATATTATTAATATGATCCTTTGAATAAAACTTATAGTTCATCTCTTTTGTTAATAGATTAACCTGTATTATTTTGTCGGGTTGGGTAACATATACATAATTTTTTAAACTCGTTATATCTGTAAAACCTCCTTCAAGTATTTTTGTTCCTTTTTCAAATGAATAAATACCATCTATACCTATTACAAAAACACTCTCGCTTGTCTCTTTTATATTTTCAATCATAGCAGGAAAAACTTTTTTTGTTGCCTCATTCACAGTGTGAAAAATTACTCTTTTATCCTGTATTTCATAAAATCCTTCTTTTCCTTTGACGAGTTGACCAATATATTCTTTTTCCCATATTTTGTCTTTGTTATTATCTATAAAGATTATCTTTCCACCTTCATCAATCAATACTCCTTCTTCCAAAATAACAAAATTGTTTATATTATTTACCAAATTTATGTGTTGAACCTGCTTCTTATCTTTTAAATCATAAATATATAAGCCATTTTGATTGTTTGAAATGTATAATAATTCTTCATCAATGGTTATATTTGAAAGAGATAGATTCTTATTTAGTATATTTTCTATTTCTAATGAATTTAAATTAATTTTTGATACTCCATTTTCTGTAGAAAATAATAGATAGGTATCTTCAAGATAAATAGAAAAAGACCTTATATCCAATATATTCGAGGGATTAAGATTTTTATTGAAAGGCTTTATTACCTCTTCCATGTCAAATACCAAAATCCCGTATAAATCATCATTTATTATCAAGTAATTATTATTAAAAGTCATCATCTTAGGAGATAACAATTTTTCATAATGGTTGATTTCCTTGAGTGCTTGATCTTCCTCTATAATAAATATTTTTAAACCTAATCCTGGTCCGAAGGCTATCAAGTATTTATTGTATATATCAACTCCAGCAACAATTCCAGGGAGTCGGATGTGTTCCTTTAATCTAATATAAATGTTGTCTCTTAACTCAAAACTAACTAAGCCATTTTCTCCATCGCCGACAAAAATCATTTCACCATTTGTTACTAAAGATAAAGAATCACCAAAAGTATTGTAGCTATTCAACAAAGAAGGCTTAGTGGGTTCAGAAAAATCAAAAATCTTTAAACCCTCTCTATCCACTACATAAAAATAATCTCCATATAACTGCCCGTCATTAACATATTTACCATAGTTTATGGCTGTGATTATCTCTCTAGTTAATTTGTCAAAAACATAAAATCCTTCATATCCGGCCAATAATACACCATATCTTTCTTCTTGATCCAAATGATTGACCACATCTTTGACTTCAACTTTTTTTTCTTCTATTGCGAAGAATTCAATGTCTTCTTCATATAAATTTGATTTGCGAATATTAAAGAAATTAGCAAGAACGAATATTAAAAAAACGATTACTAATAATAATATTATCAAAAATCCTAAAACGTGAAAATTTTTTCTTTCTATATTCATATGCCTTCTCCATATTTATTTTATCTTTAAATTTCTTTCGATGAAATTATAGCATATTATTATTTTACACTATAACGGATAATTAAGGTGTTTTTATCTTTAGAACATAAATTTAACTTTTATTTTTGTTTAATTAATTTATTAGCATAATAAAGTGTTATAATTATTTATTGGTTAAAACAAATAGAAAAGTGTGGAGTGAAAAGTATGATTAACAAATTTTTAAATATGGTGTACAATGAAGATGATGAGAATATTTTAAGATCAACTTTTCAAGAATTATCTTTGCATTTAAAAGAAAAATTTGGAAAAGACAATATTGTTTTTATTTACCAATCAAGCAGAGAAGTACTAAAATCTCTTGCTTCTACTACTACTATTGGAACTAAGGATGGAGTAAAAATATATTTACGAGGGAATGAAAAATTAAAATCAAAAATTTTCTCTCAAGAGATAGTGCCTTTTAATTTAAATAATAACCAAACAATTTATTTATATCCCTTTTCCTCCGCAAATTCTATAATGGGGGCAGTGGGTTTTTTAGATTGTGAAATTGAAAAAGAATATTTCGATCAAGAGTTTCATAGTTATTTGATATTAATCGATCTAATATTAGAAAAATTAAAAAGTAAAGAGCTGGAAAGCAAAGTTATTTTAATGGAACAGTTGACAGATATTATTGAGGAAATAACAGAAGAAAATATTATTATTAACAACGTAATAGAAATACTAAAAGAATCATTACATGCTGAATGTATAGCTTTTTGGGAATATCATGGTGATTATTTAGAATTAAAGTATTATAGAGGAATTGATGATGACTTAATAAAAAATGCTAAAATTGATTTACAAAATACTCTTGAAGGAAAGGCTATACTGGGGAAGAATAGTTTCATGGTGGTTGGAAGAGAAAATTTTGAAAATTATGATAATCCATTTAATATTGATTTGAAATCCTCCATTTATTCTCTTATACAACAAAACGAAGAACTTTATGGTGTTTTAAGCGTATATAATAGAGAAGAAGGTTATGAAAATAGAACCTACAAAAATTTTGATGAAACTGACTTTCATGTATTTTCAGATACAGCTAAAAGGTTAGCGTTTTCTCTCCATAGAATTAAATTGTACAAAAAGTTAGAAGATGAGGTTACAAAATTAACTGATCTAAAGAAAAATTACGAGCAGTTAATTGAAACACAAAAAGAGCATTTAGATATGATGAATGCTATAGATAAGATATCTCAGGCTGTTAGGACTGTTTATGATAAAAATCTCGCTATTAAGATCATGCTTTTAGGCATGACTTCAGGAAGGGGTTTAAAATTTAATAGGGCGTTGTATTTAGAAAAAGATAAAATAAGAGGATTTTTAGTTCCGAAAATTTGGGTAGGGCCCGATACTGAAGAAGAAGCTAATGAAATATGGAAGGAAGCAAATATGGTAGCTTTAAAATATGGAAGTATTGTACAATATCTTAAAGAAGAAGCTGGTAAACTTCCTACGAATAATAAACTTATTCAAAGTTTACAAAATAAGGTTTTGGCATACAAAGGCCATCCAATTTTAGAAAGAGTGGTTGAAAAGAAGCAAGTAGTTCATATTGTTCCGCAAATGTTAGAAATAAAATGGGAAGATTTAGAAGATATTTATGATATAGTTAAAACTGAGGAGTTTCTTATTTTTCCTGTTGCTGGGATGACTGAAACAAAGGGAGTTGTGATAATAGATAATAAGATTAATAAAAAGACAATTACAAATATAGAAATCGAGATAGTAAGATTGTTCAAAGATAATATGGGACTAGCTTTGGAAATGATAGAAAACTACCAGGAATTGAAACAAAAAACTCAGCATTTAGAAGAGCAAAAAGATTTGATGGATTATTATAGAAGATTCAAAAATAATATATTACAAAATTTGGCTGTGGCTATATTAGTTGTAAATAGAAACGGTAAAATAATCGAGTGGAACAGACAAGCAGAAAAACTCTTTTCTAGGCCAAGAGAAAACATGCTTGGCACCTCTATTCACGAAATAAAAGATATTGTAGGAGAAGAAATTATAGATAAAATTTTAGATATTTATGAAAGCAGGCATCACTTAAAAATAAAGAATTACAAGGTAGAAAATTCCGAAAAGGCAAAAGTTTTTGATGTTCAATTATCTCCATTGCGAAATGAAGATTTAGGAGTAATTGAAGGAGTAATAATTGTTTTTGACGATGTAACAGAGTTATATAACCTTCAAAAAGAGATGGAAAAAAGAGAGAGACTCGCTGAAATGGGGGAAATGACTGCGAAGATTGCCCATGAAGTTAGAAATCCCATTACAATAATCGGAGGATTTTTAAATAGAATATCGAAAATAAGTGAAAGCAAAGATATTGATAATTATACTAAGATTATTGAAGAAGAGCTTTCTCGTTTGGAAAAGATCGTCAATGAGATTTTGCAGTATTCTAGGGGTTCAAAATTATCAGAAATCGAAGAGGTAAACATTATTGAACTCATTCGAGAGACACTGTTATTATATGAAGATTTTATACAGCAAAAGGGGGTTATGGTTAATACTGATTGGTTAAAAGATGAAATTTTAATCAGGTTAGATAAGGATAAGATAAAACAAGTTTTGATGAATTTGATAAAAAACGCCGTCGAATCGGTTAATAATAACGGGAAAATATTTATCAAAGTTGGAATTACTGAAGAGAACAATATCTTTTTTGAAATTACAAACGATGGCCCTCAAATACCTAAAGAAATTCAAGAAAATCTATTTTTGCCATTCTTTACTACAAAAAACAAAGGCACTGGTCTAGGTTTGGCAATTTGTAAAAAAATAATAGAAGAAGAACATAAAGGTAAGATTTATTTGGTAAAATCTGATGAAGAAGGCACTACCTTCAGATTTGAAATTCCCAATAATTGAGTTATTTCAAATAAGAATAATAATCTGTCATGGGAGGGTTTAAATTGGCCAAAATACTTATAGTTGATGATGAAGAAAACATAAGAATGTTAATGAAAGAAGAACTTGAAGAAGCTGGTTTTGAAGTACTAACTGTAGCCAATGCTAAAAGTGCATTAGAAAAGTTGAGTAGTGAACCAGACATTGATATTGTTTGCACAGATATAGAAATGCCTGATGTGAATGGATTGGCACTAGCTAGTGAAATTAGGAAGAAATATCCTAATAAAAAGATAATCTTTTTAACAGCTTATTCACATTATAAAAGTGAAATGGCTTCTTGGGCTGGAGATGCCTATGTTGTTAAGTCTATGGACTTAACTGAGATCAAAGACACAATAGAAAATCTTTTAAAAATACAATAATATACCCTCGGAGGTGCTAGTTTTGGATTACAAAGATACTATAAATCTACCTAAAACCTCTTTTAAGATGAAAGCTAACTTAAAAGAAAAAGAACCTGAAATCTTAAAAAAATGGGAAGATTTAAAGATTGCTGAATATATTAGTGAAAACAGAATAGGTGCTCCAAAATATATTTTACACGATGGTCCTCCATATGCAAATGGGGATATACATATGGGAACTGCCTTAAATAAAATTTTGAAGGATATAGTTTTGAAGTATCAGACATTAAAAGGGTACGATGCTCCCTATGTTCCTGGTTGGGACACTCATGGCCTTCCTATTGAACATAGTGTAACCACTAAGTTTAGGGATAAAACAAAAAATATGAACAAAATAGAGATAAGAAAACTTTGTGAAGAGTATGCCTTAAATTTCGTTGACAAGCAAAGAGAAAGTTTTAAAAGGTTAGGAGTTATAGGTTTTTGGGATGACCCGTATTTAACTCTAAATCCAAATTATGAAGCTAAAGTTCTTGAAGTTTTAAAATCTTTAGTTGATTCTGATAACATATATAGGGGTAGAAAACCTATTTATTGGTGTACAGAATGCCAAACCGCTTTGGCCGAAGCGGAAGTTGAATACCATGATCACAAGTCAGATTCGATATATGTAAAATTTCCTTTGGTTGGGCATGACAGTACTTATGTAATAATCTGGACCACTACTCCTTGGACGTTACCTGCTAACGTTGCTATAGCTTTTCACCCGTCCTTTGAATATGTTAAAGTCGAAGTTAATAATGAATATTGGATATTGGCAAAAGAATTGGTAGAAAAAACCATGAATGAAGCTAAAATTGATAATTATAAAATTGTAAAAACCTTTAAAGGGCAAGACTTAGAAGGAATGAAGGCAAAACATCCTTTTATAGAAAGAGAAAGTGAGTTAGTGCTCGCAGACTACGTAACTTTAGAAGAAGGAACTGGTTGTGTTCATACGGCTCCTGGTCACGGTGCAGAAGATTATATAACTGGGAAAAAATACGATCTTCCAGTTCTTTCACCTGTTGATAGTAGAGGTTACTTTACCGATGAAGCAGGTAAATATGCTGGTCTAAAGATATGGCAAGCTAATGAAGTAATTATAAACGATTTGAAAGAAAGTGGTCATCTTATCTCTTCAGGAAAAATTACTCATACGTATCCTCATTGCTGGAGATGTAAAAATCCTGTCATTTTTAGAGCCACATATCAATGGTTTATAGATTTAGAAAAAAACAATTATAGAGAAAGAGTTCTTGAAGAAATAAAAAAGGTAAATTGGATTCCAAAATGGGGAGAAAATAGGATATCATCAATGGTTAAAGAAAGACCAGACTGGGTTATTTCTAGGCAACGGGCATGGGGTATACCTATTCCCGCAGTAAGATGTGATGATTGTGGAGAGGTGTTTTTAAACTCAAAAATCGTGGACCATGTTATTGATATTGTAAGAAAAGAAGGAACTAACGCATGGTTTGAAAAAGAGACCAAGGATCTTCTTCCTGAAGAGTTTAAGTGTCCTAATTGTGGAGGAACGAATCTAACGAAAGAAGAAGATATATTGGATGTTTGGATAGATTCAGGATCATCTTTTGAAGCTGTTGTAAATGCTAGAGAAAAGTTGAACAAATTTCCTGTTGATTTGTATTTGGAAGGTAGTGATCAACACAGAGGATGGTTCCAGAGTTCTATATTTTTGTCCGTCGCAAAACACAATAAAGCTCCTTATAATGCTGTTTTAACCCATGGGTTTATAAAAGATGAAGAAGGCAAAAAGATGTCGAAATCTTTAGGAAATGTGGTTAACCCACAACAAGTTATTGACAAATATGGGGCCGATATCTTAAGATTGTGGGTTGCTTCCGCAGATTATAGAATGGATATAAGAATTTCACACAATATTCTCCAACAGCAGGTTGAAACTTATAGAAAATTAAGAAATACCTTCAGATTTTTGCTTGGGAATATAAATGATTTCAATCCAGATGAAGATCGGGTAAGTTATGAAGATATGCTTGAAATCGATAAATGGGCGATGATGAAGTTACATAGTTTGATTAAGGCTGTTACACAAGCTTATAACAATTATGAATTTTACAAAGTTCATTATTTACTAAATAACTTTTGTACTATTGATATGAGTTCAATTTATCTAGATATAATAAAAGATAGACTCTATGTGGAAGGTAAAAAGTCATTTTTGAGAAGATCTGCCCAAACGGTACTATATGAAACATTGTTAAACTTAAATATTATGATTTCTCCAATTTTGTCTTTTACCTCAGAGGAAGTTTATGAACACTTAAATTATTCTAATAAATATAAAACTATATTTGCGGAATATTGGCCTAAATACGAAGAAAAATATATTGATAAGAGCTTGGAAGAAAAGTGGGAAAAGATGCTTGAATTTAGAGAAGAAGTTTTAAAAGCTCTTGAGGAAAAGAGAAAAGAAAAATTATTTGGAAATTCTCTAGAGGCAAAGGTTATTGTGGAATTTTCTGAAGATTCTATTAAGAACTATATTAACTTGTACGATGATGATTTCATAGCAGACCTATTAATAGTGTCTCAGTTCGAAATTGGAAAAGTAGAAGATGGTTTTGAAGGAAAATATGGTAGAATTAAAGTAGTAAGAGCTGAAGGTGAGAAATGCGAAAGATGTTGGAAAGTAGATCCAAATACTGGAAAAAGTGAAGAATTTCCAAATGTTTGTCCCAGATGTGAAGACGTTTTAAGAAATGAAAAAGAGGTGTAAAATGAAACTTTTTTTTGGGAAAAAAGAAGAAAAAGTAATAAAATTATTCACAAAACACCTTGAAAAAGTTGAGGAAGGTATTTCTTTGCTCAACAATCTTGTAGAATCATACTTAGAAACAGATATGAAAAAATCGGAAGAAATTTTGGAAAGAATATCAAAAACTGAGAGTGAAGCAGATGATCTTAGAAGGAAAACTGAAAGCGAAATGTATGGTGGTGCCTTTTTACCTAATTTTCGCGGGGAACTTCTAGAATTGGTTGAATCTGTTGACAAAGTAATGAATAAAATACAGTCAGTAGCAGAAATAATAGTTTTTCAAAAACCTAAAATACCGGATGAATTTAAAGAAAGTTTTTTAAAGCAAATCCAAATGGTAAGGAAAACTTATAAATATTTAAAAAAATCGATCGAATCAGTTTTTGAAAACATAGAAGAAAGCGGAGGGTTTATTCAAAAAGTAGAAGAAATGGAACATAAAGAAGATATTATCGAAAAAGAGATTTTGAAATCATTATTTACTATGAAAAATCTTAATCTAGCTGATAAATTACAATTGAAAGAACTTTTTATGCAAATAGGAGATATTGCTGATCGAGCTGAAGACGCATCAGATAAGGTAGAAATAATCATTTTAAAAAGAAGTATCAAATAAAAAATGCAGGGATTTTACCCTGCATTTTTTTGATATTTTTATTATAAAAGATTCATTATTGCAAAAGAAATAGCTCCAGAAATTACTACTGAAATTATTATATCTAGGAAGTTTATTCCGCCCCCTTGACCTGCTTCTTCTGCTACGGTTTTTACATTCTGAACTTCCGTGGATAGTTTATCAACACTAGTCTGTATCTGTTCTAATCCAGTAGTTAAATCAGAAATACTTTGAGAATTGTTATTTATTACTGTACTTAAATCTCTTGTTGTATTTTCTAATGCGGCGAAATCGGTTAAATCAACCTTAGAATTGAGCTTTGAATTTAAATTAGCTGTTGCTGCACTTAATCTTTCTATTTCTTGGTTTGCCCTAATAATATTATCTTGCAAATCGATGCTTGAAGATTCAAGATTGGCTATATTTCCTTGCAAGTTTGAAACTGTCACTGATAGATTTTGATAATTGGTGCTCAAACTTCTCAAACTACTTTCCAAATTAGTTACTCTTGAGTTTAAAGTGTTAATATCGCTTTGAGAGACTGCAGGAACAGTAATACTATTGATCTTCCTTTCAAGTTCGTCTATTTTTGTGGTTGTATAACCAAGTAATTCATAGGAATTCTGTAACTCTCTAACAGAATTGTCTAATCTTGTAACAGAAGTTTGCACACTTGAAAGGTTCGTTGCCAAAGTATTCAACCTATTTTGAACCTCTCTCAACTCTTCTGTTGAAACTCCCGCTTGAGGAACAGATAAATTGCTTACTGTTCTTTGTAAATTAGCTACATCCCGTGCTAATGGTCCTAACATACTTTGTTCAACATAATCAATCGTTCTGGAAAGGGCTACTGTGAGTTGATACCTATTCATATTTTCCAGTCCTTTAAAAGTACCATCGGGGTACCCTTCAATTATGCCTATGCTAGAAAGTCGTTCAACAGCCTCAAATGCCCAATGATTTATAGGAACATCTTTAAAAGACTGGGAAAAAACCGGCAAAGATAAAACTAATAAAACTAAAAAAACACCAACCTTTTTCACTAAAATACACCTCCAACTTTTATAATTTTTTAAACTAAAATCGTTTTTTACTTACTTTCGATTTTATTTTATCACAAAAAATGGTAAAATTAAATGAAAAAAATGATGGAGGTGTTATTTTTGTTTCAAAAAAGAACACACACATGTGGCCAAATAAATAAGAACGATGTAGATAAATTTGTTATTTTAAATGGTTGGATAGATAGAGTTAGAGATTTAGGTGGGGTCATTTTTGTTCTAATTAGGGATAGATATGGTAAAACCCAAGTGGTTTTTGATTCAAATGAGAATAAAGAACTTTATCAAAAAGCACTCAAAATTAAAAATGAATATGTCGTTTCAATAGAGGGTAAAGTTAGATTAAGGCCAGAGAAAGATATAAATCCAAATATGTCAACGGGTGAAATTGAGGTTTTGGCACGGGATTTAAAAATTATTTCCGAATCAGAAACCCCTCCCATTTATGTAAATAAGGAAGAAGATATATCCGATAATTTAAGATTAAAGTATAGGTATTTAGATTTAAGAAAAGAAAGAATGCAAAGAAATCTAATAGTGAGACATCATGTAATGAAGGCTACAAGAGATTATCTAAGCTCTCAAGGATTTTTAGAAATAGAAACACCTTATCTTACAAAATCTACGCCAGAAGGTGCCAGAGATTTCCTAGTACCTTCTAGGCTAAAACCTGGTAATTTTTACGCTTTACCTCAATCTCCTCAATTATTTAAACAGCTACTTATGGTATCAGGTTTTGATAAATACTTTCAAATAGCTCGTTGTTTTAGAGACGAAGATTTTAGAGCAGATAGACAACCAGAATTCACCCAGATAGATTTAGAAGCCTCTTTTGTTGAAAAAGAAGATATATTTGAAATTACTGAGAATTTGATTAAAGACGTTTTTGAAAAATCGATTGATTATGGAAAGTTAGATATTCCCTTTAAAAAATATACTTATGAAGAAGTAATGGAGAAGTATGGTTCTGACAAACCGGATCTTCGCTACGAAATGGAATTCATTGACTTGACGGAATATTTTCAAAAAACCGAAGTAAATTTCATAAAAGAGGCTATTGAATCTGGTAATATTTTAAAAGGTTTTATTGTACCTGAAAAGGCGAATGTTTTTTCAAGGAAAAAGTTTGATGAATTAACAAAAACTGCTAAAGAACTTGGTAGTAATGGGTTGATTTATATTGCTAATGGAGAAGAAATTAGATCAAATATCAAAAAAGTTGCTGGAAAAGAGATTAATATACTGAAAGAACATGGTATAATAAAAAAAGGAGATGTACTATTCCTTCTTTTAGGTGAGAGAAATAAGATAAATAAAATACTTGGCCAACTAAGAGTTAAATTGATAAAAGAAGAGCATGAAATAAAAGAAGGAGTAAGTATTTTGTGGGTGACAGATTTTCCGATGTTTTCATGGGATGAGGAAGAGCAAAAGGTAGTAGCAGAACACCACCCTTTTACTATGCCTAATATTGAGGATCTTGAAAAATATGGTGAAATTGATCCTTTAAAAATAAGATCAGAATCATACGACTTGGTAATAAATGGCTTTGAAATGGCTAGTGGAAGTATTAGAATTCACAAAAAAGAAATTCAGGAGAAAATTTTTAAAATTTTGGGTTTTAGTAGTGAAGAGGCTAATGATAAATTTGGTTTTTTGCTAGAAGCTTTCAAATACGGAGCTCCTCCCCATGGAGGAATAGCAATAGGGATGGATAGATTAGTAAGTATATTAGTTGGAGAAGAATCAATAAAAGAGGTAATCGCTTTCCCTAAAACGGCGTCTGGGACAGACCCAATGACTGGGGCTCCTTCGTCAGTTGATGAAAAACAATTAGAGGAACTAAAACTTCTATTAAAAAATAAACAATAATTAATAAATGGGGTAAAGAATGAGTGAAGAAGATAAAATCATAAGAATAGCCATTGATGGTCCTGCTGGCTCAGGAAAATCAACGATAGCTCAAAATTTAGCAGAGATATTGCAGATAAATTATTTGAACAGTGGGGCCTTATATAGAATAATTGGTTATTACTTGGATCTGAAAGGAATAAACCCTAAAGATTTAAAAAGTGTTGAAAGAAGGCTCGAAGAAATTAACATCAATATAAGAAATAATCAATATTTTTTAAACAGAGAAGATGTTACAGATCTTATAAAAGATTCACGAATTGGTGATTTGGCTTCAATGTATTCTCAAATTAGTTTGGTAAGAAATAAAGTGAACAAAATAATTAAAAATATTTCTAAAGACACCAGTATCGTAGTAGATGGTAGAGATATTGGAACCGTTGTTTTACCAGATAGTGATATAAAAATTTTTCTTACAGCATCCATAGAAGAAAGAGCAAAAAGAAGATGGGAAGAAGAAAAAGAAAGGAATAAAAATAGCTCATACCAACAAATATTAGCAGAAATTAAAAGGCGAGATTCTAATGACTCTAATCGCTCGTTAGCCCCATTAAAACCTGCAAAAGATGCTTTTATTATTGATACAACTTCTCTTTCCATAGATCAAGTCCTCAATAAAATTTTAAATTTACTTAAGGAGAAAAAGATTTATGGAGATTAAAGTTGCTGAAAGAAAAGGATTTTGTAGTGGCGTTTTAAACGCATACAAAGTCGTAAATAAAATCCTTAAAAATAACGGTAAGGTTTACATATACGGTGATTTGGTACACAACCAAGAAGTGATCAATGAATTAAATGAAAAAGGAGCCATAACGATAAGAGGAATCAAAGAAATACCAAAAAATTCTAGTAATGAAACCATAATAATTAGGGCCCACGGTATTCCCCAAAAAGAAAAAGAATTGTTAGAAAAGAGTTTTTTGAAAGTTATAGACATGACTTGTCCAATAGTTAATAACTTAGTAAAATATGCCAGAGAAAAACAAAAAGAAGGGTATTTTGTAGTTGCATTTGGAAAACCTGAACATCCTGAGATGATTGGATTAAAGGGAAATGTGGATGAAAATAAATTATTAATTACTTTACAACCTCAAAAAATAAAGCAAAAAAAGATTTTGATTGTTTCTCAAACAACGATGGAAGAAAAAAAATTCAAAGAATTTTTTGTAGAAATTATTAATAAAAACGAATTTTTTGAAGTATTAATAAAGAAAACTATCTGTTATGAAACGATTTTAAGAGAAAGGGAAACAAATGAATTATCAAGACAATGCTCTGTGATGTTTGTTATAGGAGGAGAGAGAAGTTCGAATACTAAAAAGTTATATCATATTTCAAAACAAAATTGTGACAAAACTTTTTTCATTAGTTCTTTTGAAAAACTAAAAGAAGTAGATATACATCCATCTGATAAAATAGGGATTGTTACAGGTTCTTCGACTCCAGAATCAGAATTATACAATATTATAGATTACTTAACTCAAAAGGAGGAACTTTTATGATGGAGGAACAAACTTTTGAAAAACTTTTAAATGAACATGAAATAAACGAGGTTAAAAGAGGGAAAATCTTTGAAGGGAATGTTTTTGAAATAAATAGTGATGGTTTGTGGGTAGCATTGAAAGAGGCTACGGGAGATGTTTTTGTTGATCAAAAAGAGCTTTTAAAACCAATTAATGAATATAATATTGGTGACATAGTTTTCGTTGAAATTACAAAGACAAACGACGAAGAAGGTTTGAATTTTGCTTCTGAAAAGAAAGCTTATTGGAAAAAAGTAATCGAAAAAATAAAAGAAGGAGAAAATTATAAAGCTGTCTTTAGAAGTAGGTTAAAAAAAGGTTATAATGTTTTAATAGAAGATGTTGTTAGTGCATTTTTACCAGGATCTTTGTCTCTTTTAAGGCCTAAAGATGAACTTCCAAAAAATGAACAGATGGTTAAAGTAATCTCCAAAAATCGAAGAAATATAGTGGTTTCCAGGAAAGATTACGTAGAGGAAAAAATAGCTGAAACATTTGAGAAGTATGAGGAAGGTATGATAATTGAAGGTATCGTAGAAGATATCAAACCTTTTGGAGCTTTTATTCGATTAAATGAAGAAGTTACAGGTCTTATTCCTGTGAGTGAAGTAGGTTGGGAAGATAATGTTCACATAGAAGATTACTTAAAAAAAGGTCAAAAAGTAAAAACTGTAATAATAAATTTGGACAAAGATAATAAAAGAATTTCTTTATCTTTAAAAAAATTGAGAGAAAACCCTTGGGAAACCATTGAAGAGAAATTTCCTGTAGGAAGTATAGTTTATGGAACGGTTAAAAAAATAATGCCCTTTGGTTTTATTGTAAAATTAACTGATGGGTTAGAAGGTTTGGTGCACGAATCTGAAATATTTTGGGGAAGAAAAGGAAATATAAAGAATATTGTAAATTTAGAAGATAAGGTACAAGTTAAAATCATAGATATCGACAAAGAGAAGAAAAAGATAAACCTGAGTTATAAACAAGTTTTAGGAGATCCTTGGGAAAATATAGAAGAAAAATATAACGAAGGAAATATTGTCAGTGGAGTTGTTGAAAAAATATTGAATAATGGAGCTATTATTAAGATCGATGAAGGAGTAACTGGGTTTTTACATGTTTCAGAATTTTCTTGGGATTTTTTGGAAAATATTTCTGATGTATTAAAAGAAAAAGATAAAATTAAAGTAAAAATAATCAGCATAGATAAGAAAAATAGAAAAATGCGACTTTCAGTAAGAAAAATAAAAGAGAATCCATGGATTAAAGCAGTAAAAGAAATAAAATGTGGAGACGTAGTTAAAGGGAAGATTATAAGGTTTGTTGATAAAGGCGCCATTGTTCAAATAAATGGGTATAATATAGAAGCATATCTCCCTTCAAGCAAAGCTTCAGCTGATTCAAAAAGTGTGGAAGAAAGATTTGATGTTGGTCAAGAGATCGAGGCAAAGGTTTTAGAATTAGGTTTGGAAAATGAAATGAAAAGGGGAAATATGATAATAAGTGCGGCACATTTAGAAAAAGAGAAAGAAAGAGAAGAAGCTATGAAAATCATAAACGAGATGAATGAGGATTAAATAGAGGTGAAACATATTGGAAAGACCTATAGTATTAATAGTTGGCAAACCTAATGTTGGCAAGTCAACATTATTTAATAGAATCATTGGAGAAAGGAAGTCAATTGTTCATGATATGCCGGGGGTAACAAGAGATAATATATATGGAATTAGTGAATGGGACAATGTAAAATTTACGTTGATTGACACTTGTGGTATATTTGAAAGACCTGAAGATACAATCGAAGAAAGACAGAAAAAAATAATTTTTGAGAGTTTAGAAAATGTTGCTTTGGTATTGTTTGTAATCGATGGTAGAAATGGTCTTACATCAGAAGATTATTATATTGCTGATTATTTAAGGAAAGCTAATTCAAAAATTTTATTAGTGATAAACAAGGCGGAGAATTTTGAAAGGTTTGAGTTTGAAGTAAAACCTGATATTTATTCTCTTGGATTTGGTGAAGGAATCCCGGTTTCAGCTGAACATAACAGGAATATGCATTCTTTAAAAGATGAAATAGTTAAAGCACTAAAAAATGATTTTCTAAAAAACAAAGAGTTTTACGAAGAAAGTCAGGAAAGCGAAGATGAAGTAAAAGTAGTAATAATCGGGCGTCCTAATGTTGGAAAATCCTCAATTTTTAACGATATAGTTGGTTTAGATAGAACGATTGTATCAGAAATACCAGGAACCACTAGGGATGCAGTTGATCATCAAGTAAAAATAGATGAGAAAAATTTTAGATTTATCGATACTGCTGGGATGAGAAAGAAAAGTACCGTACAATATGGTAGTATAGAAATGTTTTCTATAACAAGAACTATCAAAGCGATAGAAAAATCAGATGTTGTAATATTGGTGGTTGATGCAACAGAAGGTATAACTCATCAGGATAAGAGTATTATTGGTGTTGCAGAAAATAAAGGGAAGGGAATAATTGTTGTCTTCAATAAGTGGGATCTATTAAGGCACAATCAAAAAAGAAAGGAAGAATTTTTTAAATATTTTGATAAAGAATTGTATTTCGTAAAATATAGTCCTTTGATATTTACTTCTGCCGTAAAAAAATGGGGAATTGAAGAACTTTTAGCGGCAATAGACGAGGTAGAAAAATCAAGAAACAAAAGAATTCCGACTAGTGCTCTTAATGCGGCTCTGGAAAAATATACTTTGGTAACTCCTCCACCTATCAAGAGAGGTAAAAGGATAAAATTTTACTATGCAACCCAGGTTGGTACTAAACCACCCGTATTTGTCTTTTACACTAATTTACCTAATGATATCCCTAAATTTTATCAACAGGGATTAAGAAATATGATAAGGAATTATATAGATCCTTTTATTGGTTCTCCGATATTTTTGAAGTTTGAGGAAAGAAGTAATCAAAAGTCGAAAAAGCAAAAAATTATATAAAAATTAATTTTAGACTAGTTCTTGCTTAAGGGGGAAAACCAATGATTATTACTGTTTTGGTAATTTGTTATTTATTTGGTTCTATTCCATTTAGTTTTTTGATACCTTGGAGTAAAGGCATAGATATTAGAAAAAAAGGAAGTGGAAATGTTGGAGGCACAAATGTTTTAAGGACTCTTGGACCCAAATGGGGTGCTTTATCGATAGCTTTAGATTTTCTAAAAGCTTTTGTTCCTGTTTTAATAACTAGATCATTATTTGGCGTTGATTTATGGGTTCCACTCCTTGCTGTTTTATTAGTAGTTTTAGGCCACGATTATTCTATTTTTTTAAAATTTAAAGGGGGGAAAGGAGTAGCTTCAACATTAGGGGGATTCTTTGCTTTAACGCCGATATTGGGTTTAATATTTCTATTAATATGGTTTCCGATTGAACTAACTACAAAATACGTTTCTTTAGCGTCCCTTTCTGGATTATTTTTTGTAGCTATTTTCAGCTATTTTGTAGATCCTAAAATTGGTTTTATTTATTCTATCTTGTTTTTGATGAGTTTATTTAAACATAGATCAAACGTAAAAAGATTATTATCAAAAACCGAAAACAAAACAGATATTGTTGCTATGTTAAAAAGGTGGAAAGAAATTAAATGAGAAATTTTTTTTTGCTCGTTCTTATATTTCTTCTAATAATTAATACGGGGTTATTTTCTCAAGAACTATCCCAAAGTGAATTGGATTCAAGAAGATTTTTTGGTGAGAGTCTAAGATTGTTATTTGATGGAGAAAAATACGAAGCTAGAGCCATGTTGAATCAAGCTATGACTGGAGAAATCTATATTACAGATATTCCAATATTTTGGTATTATGCGGCAAAGCTGGATCTTCAACTGGGGATGATAGATAGAGCGATAATAGCTTTGGATAATGCTCTACTTTTTTCTACTGTCAATGAAGAAGCTAATACTTTATTGAATTTTATTGATAATATGAAAACTTTTTCTATATCAAGACCTTCCACTATTAATTTTGTTCAGTTGGAAAAGGTATCTGGGGTAGACAATTCATTTGAGAGGTTTTTTTCACCGGTAGATTTTGAGATAATTAACTCCAATCTATACATATTAGATTCTAAAAATCATTTAGTTTTCAAAACGGATACACAGTACGAAAAATGGCTTAAATTAGACGAAAATAAATCTTTTTATTCTATTGCTTCTGATAAAAATTTAAACAGATTGTATTTATCAGCAAATGATGGAATTTATTATTTTGATAGTTATTCATCTAATGTGAAAAAAGAAATAAAAGTCAATGACACCTTTACAGCTACAAATTTAGATAGGAATATAGAAAACGAATTGAACGTTTTAATAGAAGGATTTCCTTTTGTAATTTATGGCGTAGATAATGCAGGTAGATTAGTTGGATACGATCCATATAATAATCAAATAGATCTTATTGGATACAACGGTGAAATTCTTCAACGAAAAACTTTTGATCATGACTATACGTTTATGGATGGCGCACTTTGGTTGAATAGCCTATATCTTTTAGAGTATGAAAGTTCATCTATTATTAATTTTAATATATTAAAAAATGAAATTGTAGAGATAATTAAGCTTCCTAAGAAAACTTATTTCTCATTAGAAGTTTTGCCTAATGGAAGGATTTTAATTTCTTCTGTTGAAGATGGAATAGAAATTCTAGATGAAGAAAATAATTTACATCTTCTTAGTGAAGTTATCGGCTCTTTTGATAATGACAATTTTAGAGGAAGAATAAAGGTAGAAAATGGCATGTTTATTATTTCTGATTTAAAAAATAATGAGATCTACCTTCAAAGACTTGAAGCAGATTCACATAATAATCTTTATATCTTGAATCTTTATGGTTTAAACTATGATAAAAACAAAAGAAAAGTGACTTTGAAAGTTAAAATTAGTGATGTTATTGGTCAGAAAATGGAATTTTTAACAAAAAATATTTATGTAATGGATTCTGGTGGAAGAGTTCCGTTTAACTACTATAGGCAATACTCTGTAACAGAAAATTATGAATATGATATAAACGATCTTTTTCAAATTCATGTTCCTCAAATAAACACTGATTCTAATATAATTACACATGGGGAATTGAATGTTGAATTAAGTCCTGAAAAAACTATTCCTTTTATTTTATCAAGCAGCTCTCTTTTCCACTTAGTAGAAGGAAAAGAAGTTAATGAAGATTTAAGTTATTTAGCTTTCATGAGTGGTGGTTCTATTATAGATATAAGTCAAGAAAAATATTTAAAAGATTATCTTGATAACGCTTACAAACCTATTGATTATCTAGAATATGATTTATTTCCTCCAATAATACCCGCCATAAACCCAGTGAGTGTTGTTCTATTATTGCAAGAAAATACTTTGGTAGATACACTTTTTTATTACACGGAAGGTGATTCAAACGAATAAAGATATTGCTTATTATTACAACCAAAAAGCGAACGAAATGCTTGTATCAGGTAATTATATTGATGCTACTGAATATTACAAAAAAGCATTATCTCATATGCCTGAAGAAGTCATTTTTTATCATAATATTGGAGTTGGCTACATGTTGAGAGAAGATTATTTAAAAGCACTTACATTTTTTGAAATAGCTGTAGAGAAAGGGTTAGAATTAGATGAAATAAAACTTTATATAGCTCTTTCACTTTATAAAACTCACCAGTATGCAAAAATTTTAGAATTATTAGAACCAGAAGAGAATAAAAATAAAATAGATTTTCTAATTATAAAATCAAAAGCAGCCTTAAAAGTTGGTAATGTTCAAGTTGCAAGGGAAGCGGTAAACCAACTAAAAATAAATGGTTTTGATTCACAGGAATTAGAATTAATAGAAAAAATGATCAAAATTTAATAATTTATATTAAAAATAAAGTGGGGAGGATTAAAATGAAAAAAAGCAGATTTTATAGTATTGTGTTTTTGTTTTTATTACTACCTCTTATTTCTTTGTCATATAGTGTTAGAATAGGAGATGTTTTGGGAGTTTGGGTTTTAGGATACCCTGAATATTCTGTAACGAATTTAATTGTTGGACCAAACGGGAACATAACAGTTCCTCCAATAGGAAGGATAAAAGCGGAAGGAAGAACCTTGGATGATCTTGAAAGCGAGATATCTTTAAAGATGGAAAATTATTTAAAAACGAATAAAGTAACGGTAGGTATTCTCAATTATGCTCCTTTCTCAGTAACAGTCTTAGGAAATACCAACGTTAACGGGGTAATTGATATAAAAACAGAACAAATTAAACTTTCTGATTTAATAGGTTTGGCGGGCGGAATAAGGGATATAACAAAATCTTCTTATGCGATTATAAAATCCCCGGATGGTGTGGAACAAAAAGTAAGTATAGAATGGTTAAAAAGCGGTGAAAAATCTGAAGATCCCATAATTTATGAAGATTATTTTGTGCTTTTTCCGTATGATTACACAAATAAAATAACCGTTTTTTCGAATTTTGGTACAGCTTCTATGGATTATCATGAAGGGCTTACTTTGAAATCTGTGATATCATCCATGAATATTCCTACTAACAAAATTGATAAAGAAATTGTAGTAATTAGAGATTCAAAAATTGAAGAAATCCCTTTTGAAACAGTTTTAAAAGAACAGGATTATTACTTAAAATCTGGAGACACAATTATAATACCTCAAAGCTATACAAATCAGGTACTAGTATTCTCAGATTTTGGTTCTACTTCTTTAGACTATTATGAAGGTTTAACTTTAAAAACCTTAATTTCTTCTCTCAACGTTCAAATAAACAAAATAGATGATATTATATCTGTAATAAGAAACGGGAAAACATATACTGTATCAATAGATAATATTTCAAAAGGAGAGGAATTTCTACTTAACTCAGGAGACACAGTAGTTATTAATGAATATCAAAATTATGTATATATTAATTCACAAGAAGTATCTAAAAGGGTTGACTTTGAAAAAGATGAAAAAATGGATGTTAGAACGTTATTAACAAAAGTTGGAATTAGTCAGGATAATATCGATGAAATAAGAGTAAATAATAAATTGTATACATTAAATTCACAGCTTTCAAAAGGTGATTTTGTGGAAGTATCTCTAAAAAGAAACTATGTATACACATCTGGTGCTTTCAATACTAGTGGAAAAATTGGATTCTTACCCACCGAAAAGATTACAATGGATAAACTCATAGGAATGGTGAAAGGATTCAGTCAAGATTTTTCAGGAAATTTAATAATTATTAACGATACTGGTTTAAGTAAAACCATAAAAGTTGATACAAATAATTTAAGTAGTTTAAAAGATATTGAAGTATCACCTGGTTCAACAATAATTGCTGATACTGAAATAAGAATGGCATACGTTTTTGGAGAGTTTCCAGATTTATTAGAATACACACAAGGTCAAAATTTATACGAGTTATTATTGCCATATAATCTTGATGAATCTTACGAAGTTAGATATCAAATCTCAAATAAAAATGGTAAAGTTAATGCTATGGAATCAGAAACTTTAAAAAACATACCTTTAGAAGGCAAAGTTTTTATAGAAATCTCAAAAGTATCTCCCAACCAAGTAATAGTATATAAAGCTGGAAATACTCAAACAATTCAACAAAGAAATGTCAGGCTCATCGATGTATATTCTACAGTTGGTGGCTTTTCTCCTGTTGACAAAGGAACAATTGCAATTTACAAGGACAATGAAAAGTTAAAAACTATTACTTCCGATGAATTATTGGACAATATGATGTTGGAGATACCAAAAGGTTCGTATGTTGTTGTTCAGCCAGAAGCTAGTGGATCTTTCATAGCGGTTCTGGGAAATATAAGTTCACCAAAAAGTATCAAAGCTGAAATCCCCTTGAACTTGGTCGAAATTCTCTCTCAAGCTCAAATTGATTGGAAACACCAGCAAAGTATCTTTATATACAATCAGGCAAACGAAGAAAAAAAGGTTGATATTAAAAACATAGACTCATTGAGAAATGTATTAGTCGAGCCTGGATCCATTGTATATATTCCACCTTTGGAAGAACAGGTCGTATATGTTTTTGGAGAAGTTGTAAGACCAGGATTAGTTGAATACAATTCCGGAATGACTGTCTTAGATGCGATACTTAAAGCCGGGAATGCCTCAAACTCAGCACAACTATCGACGGTATATCTTTTTAAGGAAGGGCCAGAGAATCCTCCTATCACCCTTGATCTATCTGGCATAATAAAGGCTTCTCCCGTAAAAACAGGGATGAATCCAGAAGTTAAACCAAAAGACATAATATATGTGCCAAAAAACGCTCTAAAAAGCATTGTTGAAGTTATGAGCACAGTTAAAATATTTATGGATTTTGTAAATTCAGGATTGAATACTTATAATAATGTTTCTGGATTGTTTTAATTTTTTGATGGAGCGGAATTTTATTGAAAACATCTGAATGGCTCAAAAAATACGATATAAAATTAAAAAAAAGTTTAGGTCAAAATTTCTTAAATAACTCTAGGATAGCATCAGAAATAGCAAAAAGAGCTCAAATTACCAAAGACGATACTATAATTGAGATTGGTACTGGGAATGGGGTTTTAACAGAAGAAATTGCAAAGAGATCAAAAAGAGTTATATCTTATGAAATAGACGAAAGACTAAGGCCTCTTTTAGAAGAAAGATTTATGAACTTTGAAAATGTGGAAATATATTTCGAAGATTTTTTAGGAAGTGACCTATCAAAGTATAAAAATATTGAAAAGTTAAAGTACGTAGCCAATATACCCTATTATATATCGTCCAAAATATTAGAAAAAATATTTCAAGAATCGCCTAAATTTGATTTTGCAATCTTTATGTTCCAAAAAGAATATGCTGAGAGATTAATGGCAACATCAAAAAAAGATTATAGTCCGTTAAGTGTCTTCGTTCAAATTTATTGTAAGGTAGAAAAAATAATGGATGTTTCAAAAAGCAATTTCATCCCCATACCGCAAGTTGATTCAGTTGTTTTAAAGTTTATTGCCACTGAAAGGTATATAAATGAAATTGAACCAAAAAGTTTTATGAAATTTGTGCATCAGTGTTTCTCAAGTAGAAGGAAAACAATAAAAAACAATCTAAAATCAGTAATAAGTGATCCGGATTGCCTTTTAAAGGAATTGAGTATTGAACCAACCACTAGACCAGAGGCTATATCTATAGCAAAGTATATTGAAATGTATAAAAAAATTTTCTCATATGATCCTAATATATTTTAAAAGAAACATATTATGGAGGGTTAAAAATGGCTGATCAGAAGGATCAAGAAAATAAAAATAACAACACGATAGAATATGAAAGTTTAATAAACAATCAAGAACAAAAATCACCACAAAATCGAGAAAGAATGATCATGATATTCACTATCGCAGCAATAATTATATTAGGGATAGTAATCTTATTTTCTGTTTTGTTCTTTAATCAAAAATATAATTTATTGATAAACTATGAAATTATTGAAACAGAAGATGTAAAAGAACCATACAACCAGATCAAGGTTCAATTAGTAGGAGAAAACACCTATGAAGCAACTTTCCCATTGGGTGAAAAAATAGAGTTAAACTCTATTGAAGAAGGAAGTTATCAGTTAAATATATCTGCAATCGATAACTCTGGTAACGCATATTATTATTACAGTCAACCCGAATTATTTATGAATGAGGATAAAACACTTGACAATGTTAAATTATCAAAAACTCCTTTAGAATATAAGGTAAGTTACCGTTGGGAAAATAATGATTTATATATAACTCTTCCAAGCGAATACGACCAATATTTAATCTATAGAAAAAATAATTCTGGCATTTATGAACCATTTGAAACATATACTCAAAATGTAATTATTTTAAGTTCAATTCCAGTAGAAGGGATAGACTTAAAGTTTGCACTTGTAAAAGAGAAAAAAGTTTATGATTTTTCGGGTTCTTATTATTTTCAAAAAAACACCCCACCAAACAAACCGGTAATTTTATCGCCAATTAAAAATCAGGAAATTACCGAAAACAAGATATATTTTGTTTGGCAAACAGAAGATCCTGACGGAGATTCCTTGTTATTTGATCTATACCTTGTAGATGAATCAGATCAAGAACAACTTATTGCAGAAAATCTTCAAACATATTTCTATGAATATAATAACTTAATAATGGATAAAAATTACACATTAAGAATCGTTGCCAAAGATCAAAAAGGAGGTAGTTCTTACTCTGAAATTAATTTTTCAACCGGGCCATTATCTCAAGAAAAGGTATACCTTTACTCTCCTAGTGGTCAGATGGGAGTAACAATTTACGAAGTAACCGATCCAAGTAACCCAAAAGAGATTTCAACAATAGAAATTACAGGTAATGTAACAGACGTAATTAAGCACGATAATTACTTATACATTTTAAACTATCAGAAAAGTCTTGATATAGCAGACATAAGTAATCTTTCTTCGCCAAGAATTTTGAGAAATCTTGATTTACCAGGAATAAACGGTATAAAAATTGCCAATGGTTATCTTTATGTAAGATTTGAAAATGGCGAAGTAGATGTATACTCAATAAAAAATAATCCCAGTAACCCCGATTTTCTAGGTAAAACTGAAATAAAGTTTTATGGTGCGTTAGAACCAGAAATTAGATATATAGAAACTGAATCTCCCGTAGAACTAAAAGTAGAAATCATAAAAGGAGCGTATCCTGTTAGGATAAATTTGAATAATCGAGTAATTGTTTCTGAATTTTCATTAACTGTTGCAAACTCCCAAATGAAAGAGCGAGTAGAAAATTCTTTTTCAAGGGTATTTGACACTTTTAGGCTTATATTATCTACTTATAAAATAGAAGATTTTACGAAAAATGGAATAACTGAAGAAATTGAAGGAAAGTTAGTCACAGCATTAAACGAATTGTTTGGTACAAATACGAGTAATGGAGTAAAATCTGTAAATGTTGAAATATTACGAGTTGAATAAATATAACTAACTAACATCAGCGGCTTTTTTAAAAGAGCCGCTTTTTTAATATTTTTTTATTTTTTTCTTAATAAAAAGAGTTTATAATAATAGTACCCTCCCTATGTGGGGTGGTTATAATTTCGGAAATTTTTAGGAGGTGCATTGTATACATGAAACATGAAAAAACATTGAGAAAGTTGAAAACTGCCAGAGGACAAATCGATGCAGCAATAAAAATGATAGAAAATGAAAGATACTGTATAGATATTTCCAAACAAATCTTGGCAACAATTTCACTTTTGAAAAATGCTCACTCTGAATTATTAAAAAAACATCTAGAAACTTGTGTAAAAGACGCAACAACTTCCAAAGATCAAAATGAAATAAATCAAAAATTGGAAGAATTGGAAGAAATATTCGACTATCTGAAAAAAACTTAAGACAGCGAGGTGAACTTAATTTGAGCAAGAAAAATGAAAACACACTAACTTTAGATAAAAATATTTCAGAAGAAAATAAAGAAAACAAAATTACTTTCAGTGTTCAAGGGATGACATGTGCCACATGTGTAAAAAACGTAGAAAGAGCCTTAAATAAATTAGATGGTATAAAATACGTATCCGTTAATTTGGCAACGGAAAAAGCGATTGTAATATCCGATGAAAAAATCCCTATGAGTAAAATTAAGGAAGCTGTAGAAAACGTTGGCTACAAAGTATCAGAAGAAATGCCTACAGAAGATCTTATAGAAAAGAGATTTGAAGAAGCAAGAAAAGACATGTATCTTTCACTTGTTATCACTATTCCACTAATGGTTTTAATGATTATAAATATGAGTGGAATCGCAGTCCCTTTTATGCATTTTATAGAATTAATAGGTTCTGCTTTAGTAATATTTATTCCAGGCAGAAAAACGTTAAAAAGTGCGTGGATAGCTTTATCTCATCTCCACACCAATATGGATACTCTTGTCAGTCTCGGGGCATTATCAGCCTGGGCTACCACAATCTTAGCTATTATAGGTTTAGATATATTATCCTTTGGTACTATAGCAGCAATGCTAATAACATTAAACCTAATAGGCAGATATATAGAATCTAGAATGAAGCACAATGCCTCCAAAGAAATAAAACTTTTACTTTCGATGAAAGTAGAAAAAGCAAATGTAATTACAGATGGAGGTATTGTAGAATTACCAATAGAAACTGTTAAGCAGGGAAACATGGTCCTAGTAAGACCGGGTGAAAAGATACCTTTAGATGGTACTATTGTAGAAGGGGAAGGGTCTATAAACGAATCAATGATAAGTGGAGAACCTGTTCCAAGACATAAAAGTTCGGGAGAAGAAGTAGTTAGTGGAAGTATATTAGAATCAGGCCTAATAAAAGTTAAAGTAGAAAAAGTAGGAGAAGATACTTTTATAAACCAGATGATAAAATTAGTAGAAGAAGCACAATCCTCTAAAGTCCCTATACAGCACTTGCCGATAGAATAACTTTGGTTTTTATACCCATAGTATTTTCTTTGGCGGTTCTAAGCGGGCTATTATGGTATTTTAATTACGAAAATTTTCAACCATTTTTGATGAATGCTTCAAATATATTACCCTGGGTATTAACCAATGTTAGTCCCTTATCAATGGCAATATTCTCTTTTGTTGCAACGTTAGTAATAGCATGTCCATGTGCTTTAGGGCTTGCAACACCAATGGCGCTAGTTGCAGCTAGTTCAGTATCAGCAAAAAAAGGTCTTATAATAAAAAATGGAGAGGCCATTCAGATGGCGAAAGATATAAATGTAATACTTTTGGATAAAACAGGAACTATAACCAAAGGGAACCCCACCGTTGTTGACCATAATTTAGATGGAGAAATTATGACAATAGTTGCGGAAATTGAAAAAAACTCAACTCATCCCTTAGCAAAAGCAATAGTTGAGTACACAGAAAAAAATTCAAAAAAGCAAAATATAGAAATTCAAGATATAGAAGAAATAACCGGAATGGGGATAAAAGGAACATTCAAAAAAGATGAATATTATATAGGAAAAACGGAAAATAAAAAAGAATACGGGCAATTTATGTTAAATGGTGAAACAGTCGTTGAAATTTTAAAAAATAAACAGGTTATAGGATATATTAGAATTACTGATGAAATAAAACAAGATTCTTTTGAAGCCATTAACAAATTAAAAGAAATGAAAATAGAGCCTGTAATGGTTACTGGAGATAACGAAAATACGGCGAAAACTGTCGCAAAAAACGTTGGAATAGATAAAATTTATGCGAATATAACACCTCAAGAAAAAGTGAATATAGTAAGAAAATATCAAATTGAAGGAAAAAAAGTGTGTATGATAGGAGATGGAATAAATGACGCTGCAGCATTAAAATCTTCAGAAATGGGAATAGCAATAGGAACAGGAACTGACTTAGCAATTGAATCTGCTGACGTTATAATAACCGAAGGAGAAATTTCAAAAGTGATAGATGCGATAAATATTTCGAAAATAACTTTTAGTAAAATAAAACAAAATTTATTCTGGGCTTTCTTTTATAACGTTGTTGCTATCCCGTTAGCTATGACAGGTCTGCTTCATCCAGCAATTGCAGAAATAGCTATGTTATTTAGTTCCATAAATGTAATTTACAACTCAAGTAGAATAACTAAAAAATATTCTTAACAAATTCAAAATGGAGGTGAGAAAATGAAATATATTTTCGATGTGCCAGATATGTCTTGTAACCATTGTAAGATGAATATAGAAAAACAACTAAAATTTTCAGGGAGTGTAAGTAATTTCAAAGTTAACTTGGAAAATAAGACAGTTGAGGTTGAAACAAATGAATCGCCAGAAAAAATACAAAACTTACTAGAAGAAATAGGATATCCTCCAAAATTATTAAGCCAAGAGTAATAGAAAAGAATTCCCCTCTTGAGAGATTTTTGGTTTTAATTCCCCTTCTAAGAAGGGGAATTAGAGTGACTACCCCGTCTGCAGCATAAAACGCTGCATCCACCCCTTCGAGGAAGGGGAATTAGAGTGACTACCCCGTCTGTAGCACAAAACGCTGCATCCACCCCTTCAAGGGGAATTGAACCGCAGAAAAAACTTGGATGCTTGGCTCCTGTTGAGTTCAGAAACCAAGCATCCAAGTGTATATAGTTTTTTATTAATTTTTGTGTCTACTTGACATGGTGCAATTCAAAAAAACGGGTTTTTATTATTAGGAACCTATTATTCAGTTAATGCCTTCAAATTAGCCGCTAAATTGTCGATAGCTCTCTTTGGTTCCAAACTTCCTACTAGAACTTGATGTACAGTGGAATAAATTTGATAAGAAATTTCACTGTAAATTGGAGAAGCTGGTCTTGGTTCAGCATTTAAGAAAACATCTAAAATATCAGCATAAAAGTCGTTTGCTTCTATAGTTCTAGGGTCTTGGTATGCCTCAACTCTTGTGGGCGTTTGACCGGCATGTACAGCTTTGTAAACTTGTTGTTCATGACTTGTTAAGAATTTAATTAACCTCTTAGATGCTTCTATTTCAGCTGGTGATGAGTTAGCGTTTATGCCAAGATTCCACCCACCCAATGTAGCTGAATTCCTTCCATCAGGTCCAGGACCTTTTGGTAAAACGGTTATTCCAACTTTACCCTTTATAGGAGAATTTTCAGCGTTTGCTAAAGGCCATGCATAAGGCCAATTTCTCATAAATACAGCATCACCATTTTGGAAGATTCTTCTTGCTTCTTCTTCCATATATGTTGTTACTCCTCTTGGTGTTACGCCTTCTTCAATCAATTTGTCCATATAAGTCAATGCAGCAATATTCTTTTCATAATATTTAGGATCATCAACAACAACTTTTCCATCTTCCATAATTTCTCCACCAAAACTATGAACAAATTCCATAAAGTTGCATGTTAAACCTTCATATTGGGCACCTTGCCATACAAAACCATTAATTCCTTCCATTTCAGAAATATCTTTTGCTGCTGTGAACAAATCATCCCATGTTTCAGGAACTTCATAACCGTATTTTTCTAATAGGTCTTTTCTATAATACAATATACCAGCATCAGTAAACCATGGAACTGCAACTAATTGACCTTGATAGGTATTTGTATCAACTGTACCTGGGAAGAATTCATCAAGTTCAAAGTAATCATAATCATCTGTTAGATCAACTAAGAATGGAGCAAATTCTGCAGGCCAAATAACGTCTAACTGTAAAACATCGGGGTCTGGAGTACCAGAAGCCAGATAAGTTACGTAAAGATCATGCCTGTCAGTTGCGCTGTTAGGCATTGGTAATATCTGTACTGTCACATCTGGGTTTTCTTCCATGAACATGTTAACTTGTTCTATCAGTGTTTGAAGTTCTGTACCAACTGCTCCAGCGGTCATAGTAATTGTAATGGAAAATACACTCAAAACTAAAGTTAAAACAAATACCAATGATAATACTTTTTTCATTTTTTTACACCTCCAACTTTTTATAGTAATTATGTAATTTAAAATAAAATATTTTAACAAAAAAGCCCGAAATAGTTATCCGTTCATATAAAGACCAATTACTTTCAGGCTTCTCTATTTATACTTCAGCCAATATTTTAATTTTACATGAAATTAAATTCTATGTTTATAATTTTACTATATTAATTTTAAAGAGTCAAACTTGATTATGAATGAATAGCGTCAATTATAGGGAAATAAAGTTGATTAAACCCGATTATCAAGTAATTCCTAAAAAAATATTTCATTAATTTATTTGAATAATAACTTATAATTTTACTAAAAATTTCTGTATATCACTATAATGAAAAAATCTTGAGCCCATATCATCAAAATATTTTTGATTTGAAGAATAGAAGTTATTATTATAAATTAATATTTTTTACCAAAAATACGAATATTTATAATTACTGAACATAAATTCCCTTAACTAGGAATAATTAATTGTAATCAGGTAATTTAAGCATTGACTTTTTGAATCAATAAGTTTATAAATAGATTAGTAAATAAACTATACTTATTAACTAATAATTAACTAGGAGTTGAATTTGAAAAATCAATACAAATCAATAAGAACCAATAATTCGATAAAAGTGCTAGATTTACTAATTAAGAAAAAAATGTCAAGAATGCAACTAAATTATCAAACTTATCAAATAGGAGGTGAATAGATTGAAGGCGTGGAAAAATGAATTAGAAAGAAGAAAAAATGCGAAACCATTAATTTCTAAATCTCAAGATTGGCAACAAATGGGAGAATTGAATATATTTCCAGAAGATTTATTATTGTCCTATTGGGATAGTAGAGTCCCGGGTTCTTCTGCTCCAGAATCTCTTATAGTAGGAGCTGTTCAGTCTGTTGAAAATATGGGTAAAGATGTTTCACAAGCAGAATTACTTTTGGAAAAAGGATTTGAATATTTAAGTAAGAAAGATTTTTCACAATTAAAGGCTATTACAAGTGAGATTTTCTCTTTGTTGTCTAAGGCTGAAAGTATAAAGGGTCATAGTTATACCAAATATGAAAGACCGTTAACCTGGGAAGAAATTTCCAAGAAATTTCCTAAAGAAAAGTATAGTTTGCGTGAGAATTTTGATATTATAAAAGATAAAATTTATGGTGGTTGGTTAGGGCAACTTGCAGGTGCATCCATGGGTACAAGGCTGGAAGGTTATACACACGATGCTTTAGAAAAAGCTTATGGAAATCAGTTAGGATATTACATAGGAGAAGTTTCTACTATAAACGATGATGTAAACTATGAACTAATTTTTTTAAAAACCTACGAGGAGAAAAAGCAAGAAATTGCCTCAAAGGATATTGCCAGGAATTGGATAGCATATATACCTTTTGGTTGGAGCGCTGAATTGATAGCTCTTGAAAATATAAAAAGAGGGATATTTCCTCCTGAATCAGGATATTTCAACAACCCTTTTCAAGAGTGGATAGGAGCTCAAATGCGGTGTATGGTTCATGGATTAGTGTGCCCTGGGAATCCTTATGAAGCTTCAAGGTTAGCTTTCATTGATTCCCAGGTTTCTCATAGTGGTAATGGTGTTTATGGGGGTATACACAGTGCAGTTATGACTTCTTTGGCATTTATTGAGAATGATCCTAAAAAAATTATTCAAAAATCTTTAGATTTCATACCAAACAACAGCGAATTCAAAAAAATTGTAGAAAATGTAGTAAAATATTGTCGGGAGAATAAAGAGTGGGTGTCTGTATTAAGGATAGTAGAAAAAGACTTTGAAAAATACAACTGGGTGCATTTATATCCAAATACCGCATCAGTTATTACTTCGTTATGGTATGGCGGCGGGAATTTTGATAAAACCATGAAGATAGTATCATCTTTTGGATACGATGTAGATTGTAACGCAGGTGAAATTGGAACAATTTTGGGGATTATTTATGGTAAAGAAAATATTCCGACGTATTGGTCTGAACCTCTAAAAGATACATTGAAAACATATTTACCGTTTTTCTCCACTATAAAGATAAGTGATTTAGTGGAATGGCAAATTAAAATTTCAAAGATTTAAAAATTCAGAATTAGTGAAGATTAGAAGAGGAGAGATATTTTTGAATAAATTTAAAAATACAATATTATATAAGAGGTGAAAAGTATGAAAAAGTATGTATTTATTTTTATCTTAGTTGTAATCCTTTCTTTCACGATTTTTGCAGCACCTAAAAAAGTAGCTTACGTAATAAACGGTTCGTTAGGTGACCAATCTTTCTATGATTCAGGATATGAAGGTATTCAGAATCTGAAAAATAATTATGGTGTAGAAACAAGGGTAATTGAATGTAACTTTGATCCTTCTTTGTATTATCCCAGCTTGATGAATGCGGCAAGATGGGCTGACGTTGTATTTGTTATTTCATATGGTTTTGAAGAAGAATTGAAAACTGTAGCCGAGATGTTTCCAAATAAGATTTTTATTAACATAGACACTGTGGTTGAAGACTCTAGAGGAATTATTTCAAATGTAGATTACATAGAGGAAGAAGGAGCATTTATGACTGGTGTGGTAGCTGGATTGGTAACAACTATGACAGAACTACCTGGAATAAATCCAGACAAATTGATAGGAGCTGTAGGCGGTGACGACGATATAGTAATTAGGTCTTTTGTATATGGATACGAGCAAGGAGCAAAATATGTTGATCCAGAAATTCAAGTCAAAACTATATATGTTGGTACTTGGGATGACCCAGTAAAAGGGAAACAAGCGGCTTTGCAACTCTACTCTCAAGGGGTAGATATTATATTTCAAATCGCAAGTTTAACAGGGGTTGGAGTTTTACAAGCTGCTCAAGAAGTAGGAAAATATGCCATTGGGGTTGATACTAATCAGAATTCTTTAGCTCCTGGACATGTTATCACCAGTGATTTAAAAGAAGTGGGGAAATCTATCGAAGTTGTTTTTAAAGATATAGTAGAAGAAAATTATAAACCTGGAACTTTATATAGATTTGGTTTAAAGGAAGGTGCTGTTGGATTAGCTATAGATGAATATACTTATCAAATACTTCCTGTAGAAACAGTGAATAAAATATTAGAAATTCAGCAGGGGGTAATAGAAGGAAAAATACAAGTTAAAGAGTATAGAGAATAATTAAAACTACAAGGAGCTCTTCTATGGCTTATATAGAAATGAAAGATATATATAAGATTTATCCTCCAGATGTTTTAGCTTTAGAAGGAGTGAATTTCTCTTTAGAAAAAGGAGAAATTCACTCTCTTATTGGTGAAAATGGTGCGGGGAAAAGTACTTTAATGAAGATTCTCTACGGAATGGTACCTCTTTCAAAAGGGAAAATTTTTATAAACGATGCAGAGCAAAAAATACATAATCCAAGTATAGCTATAGAGTTAGGTATTGGTATGGTTCATCAAGAGTTTATGTTAATACCTTCATTTAAAGTCTACGAAAATGTTATTTTAGGCAGTGAAGAAACAAAATCTTTCGGAATTATAGATAAGAATAAAGTTTTGAAAGATTTAGAAGATATAGAAAGAAGATATAATTTTGATGTAGATTTGTATGCTACTACATCCACACTATCCGTAGCCGCACAGCAGAAGGTAGAAATTTTAAAACTTTTATACAGGCAAGTAGATACCCTTATATTTGATGAACCCACTGCCGTTTTAACTCCACAAGAGACTGAGCAACTATTTGAAGAAATAAAAAATATGAAAAAAATGGGCAAAACTATAGTTTTTATAAGTCATAAATTGGAAGAAGTTTTAGAAATTTCAGACAGAATCACGGTTATGAGAAAGGGAAAAGTGATTGCAACTTTAGAAAACAAAAATTTGTCAAAAAATGAGTTAGCAAGAATGATGGTGGGAAAAGAGGTTCTTTTTAATTTAGAGAAGAAGTTCATAGAACCCAGAGATATAATCTTTAAAGCAGAAAATTTGACCACAGATTCAAAGAAACGGAATTCTTCTACTTTAAAAAACGTTAATATAGTTGTAAAATCGGCAGAAATTGTTGGAATTGCAGGAGTAGAAGGAAATGGACAATCAGAAATTATAAAATGTATAATAGGAGAAATACTACCAAAAAAAGGGAAAATTAAAATCAATGATCGCAACGTAACGACACTTAGTATAAGGGAAAGAAGGCTTTTAATAGGCTATATACCAGCTGATAGAAAAAATTATGGTTTAGCTTTAAACGCCAATTTAGTTGAAAACTTTTCTATGACTCACCATTTAGGGAATAAGATTTCGAGGAATAAATATACAATGAATTGGAAGAAAGCTAAAAAGTTTTCAAAAGATCTTATATCAAATTACAATATACTTGTAAGAGGTATAAATGATATACCAAGAAATCTTTCGGGAGGGAATCAACAAAAGGTAATTGTTGCAAGAGAATTTAGCTTGGAAGCTCCATTTTTACTTCTTGATCAACCAACAAGGGGATTAGATGTTGCTTCAATTGAATATGTACATAATATAATTTTGAAGATGAAAGAACAAGGAAGGGCTATTTTACTTATTTCTGCCGATTTAGATGAACTCTTGTCTTTAAGCGACAGATTGTATGTTATAAGAAATGGAGAAATAGTTGCACAATTAGATCCAAATGTAAATTCAAAAGAAGAAGTCGGAGAACATATGCTCGGAGGTAGGTAATGAAGGGCTTAAATAAAGTTATGACTGGATTAATCGGAATCGCTATTTCTTTCCTTATTGGAGCAATTTTAATAAAAATTCAAGGGAATTCTCCCTTGCTTGCGTATAAAGCTTTGTATGATTATGGTTTTGCTTCTTGGTTTTCGTTTTCTTCAACGTTGAACAATGCAACTCCTTTGATATTAACTGGTATGGCTGCAGCGATTGCTTTTAGTTCTAATGTAACAAATCTTGGTGAACCTGGTCAGTTAATTGTAGGAGCTTTGATTGCAGCTCTTTTAGGATATTATATTAATCTTCCTTCATGGTTGGGAATAATTGTTATTTTATTAGTATCTGGAATAGTTGGTGGGTTATACGGTGCTTTAGCGGGGGTACTCAAAAAGTATTACAAAATGGACGAATTCATAACTACTTTAATGTTAAATTTTATAGCGGATTATTTAACTTTGTATCTCGCTACTTATCCTTTTTTAGATAAAAAATCTTATGTTCCAGCCACTAACATGATAAAAAGAGAATACTTTTTACCGGTATTTTCAGGCTTAAATTCTTCTTTTTTTATTGCGATTATCATGGTCATTATTTCATTTTTTGTTGTTAAGTATTTAAAGATAGGTTATGAATGGAGAATGATGGGATATAACGCTAATTTTTCAAAAATTGGTGGTTGTAATAATGAAAAGAATGTAATTTGGGTGATGTTCTATACGGGTTTTTTATCTGGTTTGGCTGGAGCACTTTTAATATTGGGAGGAACTCAACATAGGTTTATAAAAGGTATAGGGGCTAATTATGGATGGGATGGAGTTATGTTAGCTATTGTAGGGGGAAATGGAGTGGTTGAAACTTCAATTTTTGCTGTTTTTTTTGGTTTTTTGAAAGCAGGTGGTGTGGGAATGGAGTTCGAAGTTTCTATTCCTTCAGAGTTTATAATGGTTTTACAAGCTATAATAGTGTTATTAGTTGTTTCTACAAGAAGTACTATATCTTATTATGGAGATAGAATTCGAGCATACAGTAAAACAAAAAGGATTGTGAGAGCTGATGAATAATATAATAATTTCATTGATAAGAGATAGCTTTAGTAGCGCCACTCCAATACTTCTTGCAGCTTTAGGAGGAACCTTTACTTTTTATGCTAATGTTTTTAATATAGCTATGGAAGGAATGATGTTAATTGGTGCATTTTTTGCAGTTTTGGGAAGTTATTTTTTTCAAAGTTGGTTAATTGGAGTATTATTTGCTCTAATTTCTGGTGCAATAACGGCTTTGATTTTTTCTTTGTTCGCATTGTATCTTAAAACAGACGAGTTTTTAACAGGAATAGGTATAAATATGCTTGCATTAGGTGGAACAACGTATCTTCTAAGGAACATTTTTAATGTCAAAGGGGCATTTATTTCACCGCAAATTCAATCTATGCCTAAATGGGATATTCCTGTTTTAAAAAGGATTCCGATTTTGAATGAAATTTTAAATAATCATCCGTTTATTGTTTATATCACTATAATTCTTGCTATTTTGATTGATCTGATAATATTTCATACAAAATTTGGTTTAAGACTTAGAGCAACTGGAGAAGATAAAGAAACTGCTCGATCTTTGGGGGTTAATCCTTACAAAATGAAATTTGTATCAATATTACTATCGGGAATCCTTTCATCAGCTGCAGGTACTTTTTTGTCGTTAGGATATGTCACACTTTTTAGTGAAAACATGTCTAATGGAAGAGGATGGATTTCACTAGCTATCATTGTTTTGGTGAAAGGTAGACCCTTGGGAATACTTTTGATATCTTTGATATTTGGTTTTTTTGAAAGTGTAGCTTTTAGCTTACAACACTATAATATTCCCTCACAAATAACTTCTATGATACCCTATATAATAACGTTAGTTGCTCTATTTATATATAGCTTCAACAAAACGAAAAAAGAATTTGCTGAACAATAATTTATGCATATTATAATTAAGATGGTTTTCTTTAAATTTAAGATTATAATAGGACTTTAGAAATGATAATTTTCTAAAAATAGGCATTTGATTTTATAGCAGGTTTAGGGCAGAGTCCTTCTTCGGTACAAGTACCGAAAAAGTTAAAAAGATTCAGAATTAGTGAAGATTAGAAGAGGGAAGGTATTTTTGAATAAATTTAAATCTGAAACATATATAAAATGTAGTTTTTTTAATTTCTAAAATGAGTAGTTAGAGAAGTAAAACCTGCAAAATTTATTGAACAAAGTTCACTTTATGGGGCAGCTTATCTTATATTTTAAACTTATTATTTGAAAAATAAGAATGGACTTCTTAAAAACAGTTAGGAGGTAAGAATGAGTTTGCAGAGTAGTTTTACTAAAAAGAAGATCCAAAATGGTTTGAGAGAGGTAAAAAAACTTTCAGTTAAAGAAAGCTTTGAAATAGATAATCTTGAGTTTTTTGAAGATGAGAAAAGAAGATTTAAACCTCATTTCAATGATGAACAATTCTCTTGGAAAACTATAAAAGTTGGAGAACGTTGGGGTGGGTATGACAAGATATATTGGTTCAGAAAAACCGTTCAATTATCTGATGATTTCAAAGGTGAAAAACTTTTTTTGAAAGTTAATTTGGAAAGAGATGGAGATTTAGATGTTGTTCCAAATTATCCGGAATCATTGTTGTTTGCTAATGGTAAATTTATCCAAGGAATAGATAAATATCATAAAGAAGCAATAATTTCCTCAGAAATTGTCGAAGATCGGAAATTAGAAATTTATATAAGATCTTGGACGGGTTTAAGAGGAGAAATGGATTATACGTTTTCAGGTTTAGAATTTCTTACTATAGATGAAAGTTCAAAAAAATATTATTTTTTAGCCAAAAATATTCTAAACACATTAGAAGAACTTGATGAAAACAATATAGTGAATATTAGATTGTTTGATATTCTGAACAATTCCTACAATAAGATCAATTTCATCAAACCACAATCTTATGAGTATTATAACTCAATAAAAGATAGTTACAATTACCTAAGAACAGAATTAGAGAAGTTAGATAATTTTAAATCAGAGACTCCAAAAGTGGTCTTAACAGGGCATTCGCATATTGATATGGCATGGCTCTGGAGAATAAAACATACGAGAGAAAAAGCACAGCGTACTTTTTCGACAGTGTTAAATTTAATGGAAGAATATCCAGAGTACACGTTCATGCATTCATCACCCGCACTGTATAAATTTTTGAAAAATGATTATCCAGAATTATATGAGAAGGCAAAAGAAAAGATAAAAGAAGGAAGATGGGAAGCAACAGGAGGTATGTGGGTAGAATCTGATTCTAATATATCACCTGGTGAATTTCTAATAAGGCAAATCCTATTTGGTAAAAGATTTTTAAAAGAAGAGTTTGGTATAGATTCTAAAGTAATTTGGTTACCAGACGCATTTGGATACACATACTCTCTACCACAGATAATAAAAAAATCTGGAATGAAGTATTTTGCAACAACAAAAATAAGTTGGAACGAAATTAACAGATTTCCCTACGATACATTTTGGTGGAAAGGGTTAGATGGAACAAAAATATTAGCTCATTTTATTACTACTCCCGATGAAAACAATTATTATTACACGTATAACGGTATGTTAGAATCCTTTACGGTAAAAGGTATATGGGATAATTACAAACAAAAAGATATAAACGAAGAATTACTTCTTGTATATGGTTGGGGAGATGGCGGTGGAGGTCCAACTTATGAGATGCTTGAAAACTACCGAGCTTTAAAAGATATACCAGCTCTTCCTACAGTAGAAATGGGGAAAGTGGAAGATTACTTTGACAGGTTGGAAAAAAGAATAATAAATAAAAATGTTCCAATCTGGGACAACGAACTATACTTTGAATTACACCGAGGTACGTACACTTCTCAAGCTTTTATAAAGAAGGAAAACAGAAAATCCGAAGTAACTTATCACAACGCAGAGTTTTTAAATTCACTAGCTAAATCTTTACTCAGGGATTTTGAGTATCCACAAAAGTCTTTAAACGAAGGGTGGGAGTTGTTACTTTTAAACCAGTTTCATGATATACTTCCAGGTTCATCAATCAGGGAAGTGTATGAAGATGCTAGAAAAGATTACAAAAAGATAAAAGAAATAGCAAACAAGGAAATCGAAAAAGCTATTTCTATTGTTTTAAAAGCCATAAAAACCGATGAAGACAGTATTATTGTTTTTAACACTTTACCTTTTGAACGAAATGAGCTGATAGAAATAGAAGGAGGTCAAAATCTTTTAATAGAAGATATACCACCACTTGGGTACAAAACTGTTAAAAAATCAGAGCTAGATATAAACCAAGAAGAAAACATAATAATAAAAGAAAATTATATAGAAAACAAATATTATGTAATAGAATTCAATGAAGTTGGACAGATAAAAAGGTTATACGATAAAGAAAACGAAAGGGAAGTATTAGAGGACGGAAAGCTTGGAAATGTTCTTCAAATATTTGAAGACAAACCATATTTCTTTGATGCATGGGATATATCGCCCTACTTCAAGGAAAAGATGAAGGAAGTTAGCGAATTACTTGAAGTTAAAATACTAGAAAGTTCTTCATTAAAAGGTGTTTTGAAATTCACATGGCGATTTTATGATTCAATCATAGAACAAAAAGTCATCGTATACAATCATTCAAGAAGAATAGATTTTAAAACTCATATAGAATGGAAAGAGAAACAGCTTTTACTAAAAGCAGCTTTTCCAGTAAATATCAGAAGTACAAAAGCAACTTACAACATACAGTTTGGTAACATAGAAAGAAGTACGACGAGCAACACAAGTTGGGATATAGCGCAATTTGAGGTTCCAGCTCAAAAATGGGCAGATCTTTCTGAAGGAAATTATGGAGTGTCTTTATTGAATGATTCTAAATACGGTTATGATATAAAAGACAATTTAATGAGAATAACTCTTTTAAGATCTCCGGTAGATCCTGATGAAACAGCTGATAGAGGGGAACACACATTTACTTATTCGCTTTTACCCCACTTTGGAACATGGAGAGAATCAGAAGTAATAAAAGAATCTTACCAACTTAATTATCCGATTATTGTTAAAAACTCACAAGAAAATTCAAAAAGGACACTACCTAATAGATTTTCTTTTGCAAGTATAAATGAGCCTTCTGTGATAATTGAAACTATTAAAAAGTCGGAAGACGATGATTCGATAGTTATAAGGGTATATGAAAGTGAAGGAAGCAGAAAAAGCGATGTTGAAATGACTTTTTTCAAAGAAATAAAAAAAGTATATGAAACTAACTTGATAGAAGAGGAGCCAAAAGAAATAAATATAAACGGGAATTCTTTTAAATTTAATATTACTCCATATGAAATAAAAACTTTTAAGGTATGGTTATAAAAAGGCGGATTTTTCCGCCTTTTTATTTTAGAGCCATTCTCTTTCTAAATATTTAGTATGCAACAAGTGGTGTGCCTTTTCACTACCTGGTTTTTCTAGATATTCGTTGTAAAGTCTTATTATTGATGGATTTTCATGAGATTTTCTTATTATCTTAGATTTATCAACAACGTTTAATGCTTCTATTCTCTTTTTTATAATACTAAAATCACCATGGTGATATGGTTGTCCACCACCACCAACACATCCACCAGGGCATGCCATAATCTCTATCAAATGTAGTTCAATCTTTCCATTTCTAACGTCTTCAAGTAATTTTCTGGCGTTACCCAATCCGTAAGCAACTCCAACTCTTATAGTCTTCCCATTTATTTCAACCTCTGCTATTCTAATAGACTCATAACCGTGAAGTTGTTCAAACTCCACGTGTTTCAATTCGTTTCCTGTTATCCATTCATAAGCGGTTCTTAGGGCGGCTTCAGCTACTCCTCCAGTTCTACCAAATATGGCTGCAGCACCTGTTGATTCACCCAAAGGACTGTCGTACGCTCTTTCTTGAACTGCCTTGAAATTAAATCCTGCTTCTTTTATCATCTTTGCTAATTCTCTTGTTGTTAAGACATAATCCACATCTTTGTATTCAGAAGAAGAATTTATTTCATCTCTTCCAGCTTCATATTTTTTAGCTAAACAAGGCATTATAGAAACAACGGTCATATCTTTTGGATCGATATTCTTTTTTTGAGCATAATAACTCTTTGCTATAGCCCCAAACATCTGTTGAGGAGATTTTGCAGAAGATGGCATCTCTAATAATTCAGGGAATTGGTGTTCTATAAACTTTACCCATCCTGGACAACAAGATGTTAACATAGGCATAAAACCACCAGTTTCTAACCTTTCTTTAAATTCAGTAGCTTCTTCCATTATCGTTAAATCTGCGCCAAAATTTGTATCAAATACCGCATCAAAGCCCATTAATTTTAAAACACCAACCAATTTACCCGTTGAAATGGTTCCCGGTTCATAACCAAATTCTTCAGCTAGAGCTACTCTTACAGCAGGAGCAGTTTGAACTACAACGTGTTTTTTCTCATCTTCGAGCTCTTTCCATACTTCGTCTATATAAGATCTTTCTACTAAAGCACCCGTAGGACATACGGCAACACATTGACCGCAGAAAGTACATGCAGTCTCTTCTAAAGGCAAATCAAAAGATGGCTTTACAACAGCATCGAAACCTCTTTCTATAGCAGATAAAACTCCTACAGTTTGAAAATCGTTGCACATAGTTTCGCATTTTCGACACATTATACATTTATTCGGGTCTCTAATAATAGCTGCTGAAATATCTTGTTTGTAATTGGAAGTTTTACCAAAGTAAGGATTTTTTACAATATTAAGTTCAGAAGCTATTCTTTGCAAATCACATTCACCATTTTTAGGACATTTCAAACAATCTTGTGGATGGTCTGATAAAAGCAACTGAACTGCTGTTCTTCTAGCTTCAACCGCCATTCTTGAGTGTGTTTTTATTTTCATTCCTTCAAATACCGGGGTAGTACAAGCGGGGGCTAATGTTCTTCTTCCTTCAATTTCAACCATACATACCCTACAAGAAGAAGGTTTATTTTGAATTCCTATATCTTCTAAGTTCATATAACAAAGTGTGGGAATATATCCACCAAACTTTTGTACGGCAGATAAAACGGTATCTTTTTCAGAAACTTCAAACTCATTTTCATTGATATATATTTTAGGCATTTATTATTTCCCTCCTAAGCGATAAGTTGTATAATTTATCAAACAATGTTTATAGCATTGAATCTACATGTAGCATAACAAGAACCGCATTTAATACACTTTTCTTGAACTATAGAATGAGGCTTTCGCAATTCACCTTCTATAGCCTCAGTTGGGCAAACTCTGGCACAAGCTGTACAACCAGTACATGTTTCGGGATCAATTTCATATCTAATAAGGTTTTTACAGATACCAGCCCTACAATTTCTATCAAGAATATGTTCCCTGTATTCATCTTCGAAATAGGTATAAGTAGATATTATAGGGTTAGGTGCCGTTTGTCCCAATCCACATAATGAACCATTCTTTACAACATTGGCTAAAGAAATCATATTATCGAGGTCTTCTAAAGTAGCGTTACCGTTAGTGATTTTTTCTAAAATTTCAAACAATCTAACGTTTCCAACGCGACAAGTCGTGCATTTTCCACATGATTCATCAACAGTAAACTGAAGATAAAATTTTGCAACATCCACCATACACGTATTTTCGTCCATAACTATCATTCCACCAGAACCCATCATTGATCCGATCTTTTGCAGGCTGTCATAATCTATAGGTATATCTAAATATTCTTCAGGAATACAACCTCCAGAAGGACCTCCTGTTTGAACCGCTTTAAACTTCTTACCTCCCTTAATTCCTCCGCCAATATCGAATATAATTTCTCGTAAGGTAGTTCCCATGGGAACTTCGACTAATCCAACTCGTTCGACATCTCCAGCTAGAGCAAAGACTTTTGTCCCTGGGGAGTTTTCAGTGCCGTATTGTTTGAACCAGTCTGCTCCATTAAGTATTATGGGAGCAACATTCGCAAGAGTTTCAACGTTGTTAATCAACGTCGGCTTCTTCCATAAACCGCTATTGGCAGGAAATGGGGGCTTGTTTGTTGGTTCACCTCTTAGACCTTCTATGGAATGGATCAAAGCAGTTTCTTCTCCACAAACGAATGCTCCAGCACCGAGTCTTATTTCTATATCAAAAGAAAAATCAGTTCCTAAAATATTATTCCCTAACAAACCATATTCTTTTGCTTGAGAAATGGCATTCTTTAGTCTAGCTACAGCTAATGGATATTCTGCCCTTATGTAAATTATCCCTTTCTGAGCACCAATGGCATATCCAGCAATTGTCATTCCTTCTAAAACTGAGTGAGGATCTCCTTCCAAAATCGATCTATCCATAAAAGCTCCAGGATCACCTTCATCCGCGTTACAGATGACATACTTTATATCTCCTTTAGCTTGCATAGCAAACTTCCATTTCAAACCTGTTGGAAATCCTCCCCCACCTCTACCTCTTAAGTTGGAATCTAACAATGTTTGAGCAATATCTTCTCTTTTTGAATTAAGAGCCTTGGCAAGTGCCATGTAACCATCATTTTTTAAATAATCTTCTATTTTTTCTGGGTCGATATTTCCTGCGTTTCTTAAGACGATTCTAACTTGTTCAGGCATTGATTTTCCTCCCTCATATTGCTTTTTTGTGAGTTTCTTCTATCAACAGATCTTCTTTAATTTTTCCATTAATAAAATGTTCATCGATAAGATCTTTTACTTTTGATTTTGTGACGTTTCCATATAAAATAGGGTCTTTCCCTGGTTCATTGACTTCTATTGTAGGTTCTGCATAGCAGTATCCTAAACATCCTGTTTTGATAACTTCCACATTGTTTAATTTTTCTTCATTTAAAACTTTTGTTAATTCCTCGTAAGTTTCATCTGCCCCAGATGAAATACCACAAGTTCCCATAGCAATCTTTAAAAGAGTTTTATTCTTGTTTTCTTTCTCTTTGATCTCTTTTATCAAAGATTCTAATTCTTTGGAATTCTCTAATTTAGACATATTACACTCCTCCTAAAAATAATAGGTTAATATAATGAGGTTTAACCATTTTTTTCCATGCTCTTATACTCTCTTATGATTTTTCTTACATCCTGTATTTTAACTCTTCCATGGACCTTTTCACCGATTTTAACAACAGGAGCTAGACCACATGCGCCTAAACATCTAACTGGATGAATAGAAAACAAACCGTCATCAGTAACTTCTTCATTTTCAATATTCAAAATCTTTTTAAATTCGTCCAATATCTCATTTGCCCCCCCTACGTAGCAAGCGGTTCCTAAACATATACTGATAGGATACTTCCCTTTTGGTTTAGTCGAGAAAAAATTATAAAAAGTTACAACACCGAATACTTGAGATGACGGGATTCTCAATTTTTCTGCAACCCATTTTTGAGCATCAATAGGTATATATCCCAACTTTTCTTGAACTTTATGCAAAACTTCTATTAGGATACTTCTTCTTTCTAATTCTGTTTTAACTGTTAAGTCTAATGAACTTATGTGGTTATCAAGCTCTTTTAATTTGCTGTCAAGAAGTTCTTCCATTATATAACCTCCCAAAATAAATTGGCTAAAAATAATAAATATTATGTTATATATTTCACATTATATGGCATCAATTTATTATAACATTTTTAAACCATTTGTTATTTAAAAATATATAAAACGCTTATTACTTTTTTCACAAATTAAAACCAAAAATGTCGAAAATTAAAAAGAGAGACAAACTTTTTTGTCTCTCTTAAGTTCAATTAGTATTTTATCCAAGTAGAGCCTTTGTTTGAACTTTCAACGCATTTTTCTATAAATCTCATTCCATCAATTCCATCATCTATAGTTGGGAAATCAAGATCCTTTTGTTCTAAAATCTCTCCTTTTTTCTTTTTAATAATGGCATTAATGAATTTATCATAAACTCTGGCAAACGCTTCAACATATCCTTCTTGATGTCCACCTGGAGTTACATATTCTTCTTTAATAAAGTCATCAACCTCTTTACTACCACGAGATAGGGTAACAAATGGATGATCAATCTTCGAAACTTTTAAATAGTTAGCTTTTTCCTGTGACCATTCTATAGAACCCTTTGTGCCATATATTCCAAAATCTAAGGAATTTTCATGTCCGATTGAAATCTGGGAACTCCAGTATATCCCTTTGGCACCGTTGTCGAAATTTATAAGTATTGAAGCATTATCATCAAGTTTATCAGGTTCAACAAATTTATCCATTCTAGCGCATAATGATTTTATCTTTAATCCCGTTACAAAAGAAACAACATTTTGTATATGAACACCTATATCAGCAACACAGTTGGAAATTCCTGAAAACTTAGGATCAGATCTCCACTCATGCCTCGAATTTTTTCCTTCAAATGGTACCTTTGCCATCCATTCACTAATATATCTGGAATTAACAAACCTTACATGCCCAATCTCTCCTCTTCTAACTATCTCTCTTGCATATCTTAACATTGAATAACCCGTGTAAGAGTATGCAACGGCGAACAACAAGTGGTTTTTCCTGGCTATTTCTTTCAATTCTTCCGCCTCTTTTAAGGTGATTGTTAACGGTTTTTCGCACATAACATTTATTCTACTTTCTAAGAATTTCTTTGCAGTTTCAAAATGAGAGCTGTTCGGTGTAACAATAGAAACAAAATCTATCGTATCAGCTCTTTTGGACTCTTCTTCAGCCATCTCTTCGTAATTTTTATACAGCCGTTTTTCATCGATCTTCAATTCTCTCCCCGTTGCTAAGGTGTTTTTGAAATTTCTAGAAAAAGTCCCTGAGACTAATTCTGCCTTTGAATGTAGATTTATGGCTTTTCTGTGAACTATTCCTATTTGAGATCCTTTACTGCCACCTACCATCCCATATGTAAGTTTTTTGCCCATAATTAGTTTTCCCCTCCTTTTTGAAATTTAACGATATGTATTTTTAAAAATCAACCCACCTGGAAGCATTTTTTGAACTTTCGACACATTTTTCTATAAACTTCATTCCTCTAAGGCCAGCGTTCACACTTTGAAAACTACAGTTTTCATTATTAATCTCTTCACCATTTTTCTTGCGAATTAAATCAGAAATAAAATTATTGTAAGTTTTTATAAATCCAATATTTGTACCTGATACTTCATCTTCGTCTAAAAAAATCTCTTCTGTATAATTTTCGTATAATATGTTCAATTTATTTGATTCTTTAAGATACCATTTTAAAGTTCCTTCAGAACCAAATATAGAAAAATTAAAGTTATTATTTTCTCCAATGGCTATTTGTGACATCAATAAAAGTCCCTTAGAGCCATCTTTGAAATTTATCATAACAGTAGAATTATCTTCTAACTTTCTTGATTTGCCAAAGGTATCTAACCTAGCGCATATTGAATCATAATCTTTTCCTGTTAGATACCAAACCATATTCTCAACATGGCTTCCGATATCTGCTGTAGTATTGGCTAACCCTGTTTGATTGGGGTCTAATCTCCATTGAGCTTGCTTATTTTCTTTTTCTATTTCTTTAGCGAGCCACCCTTGAATATATTGAACGTTAACAAATTTGATATCTCCAATCTTTCCACTATCAATTATTTCCTTTGCTTTTGAAATAGCTGGATACCCTATATATGAGTAAGTTACACAAAAAAGAAGTCCTTTTTCGTCAGCTAACTTTTTAAGTTCCTCTGCCTCCGCTACTGTTGTAGTTAGAGGTTTATCGCAAACTACATTAATCCCTTTTTCCAAAAAAGCTTTTGATATTTCATAATGTGAAGAGTTTGGAGTAGCTATAACAACAAAATCAATTTTTTTCTTTTTCTTGCCTTCTTCTTCTGCCATACTTAAATAATCTTTGTATAACCTCTCTTTTTTAATGCCCCATTTTTTGGCAGTTTTTAATGTCTTGTCAAAGCTTCTGGAAAAACAACCCGTTACTAATTTTGTTCTTCCATCAAAAGAAATAGCGTTTCTATGAGCTTCTCCTATCATTGAATCAAGAGCTCCTCCAACCATACCGTAAGTTAGTTTTTTAGACATAAAAATTCTCCTTTTTTTTATAATTAGAAATATTATACAATTTTTTAAAAAATAATCAAAAATAGTTAGTTTATTCAAATGTAATATAATAAAAAATAAAATGTATTTATGTTAATCATAAAGTTATGAAAAAATTTTCTTTTTTGTGGTATAATTAATTCTGATAAAGAAAGTTTCAATAAAATAATCAAATACTAAAAAATTTATATCACGATAGGTTGAGGAGGTATCATTTTATGGAAGGAAGATTAAAAGGGAAAGTTGCTATTGTAACTGGTGCTGCAAAAGGTATGGGAAAGGCAGAAGCTGAATTATTTGCAAAAGAGGGGGCAAAAGTTGTAGTTGCTGATGTTTTAGAAGATGAAGCAAAACAGGTTGCAGATAATTTAAATAAGAACGGGTACGAAGCAATGGCTTGTAAGTTAGATGTTTCAAAATCAGAGGAATGGAAAAAAGTTGTTGATACGGTAGTAGAAAAATGGGGTAAGGTAGACGTTCTAGTAAACAATGCAGGCATATTAAGCATGGCAGGTGTGGAAGATACATCAGAAGAAGAATGGGATAGAGTTATGAATATCAATGCGAAAAGTCAATTCTTAGGAATGAAATATGTAATACCAGCTATGAAAAAAGCTGGAAAAGGTTCTATAATAAACATTTCTTCAATATATGGAATTATTGGTACTGGAGCTGCTGCAGCATATCATGCTTCAAAAGGTGCTTCGAGATTACTTACAAAAACAGCTGCTGCTGAATTTGCAAAATACAACATCAGAGTTAATTCCATACACCCAGGTGTTATAAGAACGCCAATGACAGATGACTTATTAAAAGATGAAAATGCGGCTAAAGGACTATTAGGGACAACTGTATTAGGAAGACCAGCTGAACCAGAAGAAGTTGCCAACGGTGCTTTATTCCTAGCTTCCGATGAATCTTCTTTCATGACTGGTTCAGAACTGGTTATAGATGGTGGTTACACAGCTTTATAAAAAAGAGATACCAATCAAAAACATCCGCTTCAAGGCGGATGTTTTTTTATGTTATCTTTTTGATCCTTTTTTTAAAGATAAAGAAATTAACTAAAAATAATTGTAAATCTATTTAACAAAATATCTAATAATTTCAACTACAAAATTTCTGTTTGAATTTCCCTAGTTTAACTAATTATTTTTATCAATTAACTCTTTGGTTTCTCTTGCTATCATCAACTCTTCATTTGTGGGTACAACTATAACCGTAACTTTTGAATCAGGCGTACTAATGATTCTTTCTAAACCCTTGAAATCATTCTTTTCTTTGTCTATCTTAATACCTAGATAAGATAAATAATTTTCACATATTTCTTCTCTAGTTACAGGAGAGTTTTCTCCAACTCCTGCAGTGAAAACCAAAACATCAACACCGTTCATCGCAGCAGCATACGCTCCTATATACTTTGCTATTCTGTATTCGTATATATCAAGTGCTAACCTACAAGTTTTATCTCCCTCTAAGGCGTTGTCTTCAATATCTCTCATATCGCTTGAAAATCCTTTTGTTAAACCATATACACCACTCTTTTTATTCAATATGTCTACTACTTCTTTTGCGGTTATACCTTCTTCCTGAGCTAAGAATGAAACTACAGCTGGATCTAAATCACCACTTCTTGTTCCCATTACTAATCCTTCTAAAGGTGTAAATCCCATGGAAGTGTCGATGGATTCTCCATATTTTACAGCTGCAATTGATGCTCCGTTTCCAATATGGGCAGTAATGATTTTCAAACTTTTCACATCTTTTCCAATTATTTCTGCGGCTCTTCTTGAAACGTATTTATGACTTGTCCCGTGGAATCCATATCTTCTTATTTTGTATCTTTCATAGTATTCGTATGGGATGGCGTATAAGTATGAGGTTTTAGGCATAGTTTGATGAAAAGATGTGTCAAAAACCGCTACCTCGGGAACATTTGGCAAAAGGTCCATTGCTGCTTTTATACCCATTACATTTGCAGGATTATGTAAAGGGGCCAAGAAAGACATCATTTCTATAGTATCTAAAGATTCTTTGTCTATTATAACTGATGATGAGAATCTCTCTCCTCCATGAACAACCCTATGCCCGACTGCGTTAATTTCATTCAGAGATGAAATGACTTTGTATTCATCCGATGTAAGTAAAATTAAAACATCCTTCAAACCATCTTCATGGTTTTTAATCGGCTTTTCTATAATTTGTTTTTTTTCATCTACTCTGTGAATTATTCTAGAACCTTCTATTCCTATTCTTTCTACTAAACCCTTAGCCAATACACTTTCATTGGTCATATCTAATAATTGATATTTTATAGAAGAACTACCAGAGTTGATAACTAGAATTTTCATAATCTTCCTCCTTGCTGAATTTTTGTTCCTTTAATTATACAGCATAGTTGAGAAATTTTCAAACAAAAATATCCAAAATTCAGAGAAAAATAATTCTAATTCAACACTAAAATTTTTGAATATATTTGCTAGAATATGACAACTAATTTCAACAATATCATGATTTTGTGTTATAATATTATTAAATTATATAAAGAACATTCATTTACGATACAAGTAAAAAAATGTTAGTTTATCCAGTGAGCGATTTTTAAATCAATTCAAAGGAGAAGGGTTATCTGTTAAATTGAACTTTGCGTTTGGTTTTTAATCAAATATAAAGGGGGGGAATCTTTGAAAGTCAGACTCATTAGTATGTTTTTGTTATTGGCAGTGTCTTTTATGGCATTTTCAACGACCTTAACAAGTTTTGATAGTGAATTAAACACATCATTACTAGAAGCTATGGGAAAGAGACAGTTTTTTGAAATTGGAGTGGAAGGAGATATTTTTCTTTTTCAAAACGCTTATGATTATACTAATCTACTAAGTATTGTCGGAGATTTTATTTCACAGGATTTTAGCTTAGATTTTGTAGAATTAACAGATACAAGAACTTTTGATTTTGAAACTTCAGATAATATGAACGGTCATTTTCTTGTTAGCATTGCAGATTTTGGGTTGGGTGTTGTTGGTAGTTTTGATTTAAGAAATAACTTTCAAATGTCTGATGATTTAATCTTAGCAGTGAACAATAAATCTTCTAAAACAGGGAAAATTTCCTTTGATTTGGATACCTTGTTAAAATTTGGTTTATATGGTTCATATAATTTTGAAGGAATCTCGGTTGGGGTATTATACAATTTCTTGTTACCTTTGGTTTATGCTCCTGAGATGAGTATGGATTATGATTTAAATCAAGATTCAACAAATTCTTCTTTGTTTTTAGATACAACTTTACAATTGTATTCGCCTTTTAACGATGAAGATTTGAATGAATTTATGGAAAGAAGAGTAGATGTAGTACCATTATTTTCAAAAGTATATGAAAATGGGGGGCAAAGTTTAGATATTGGTGTGACGTTTGGAGAATCTAGTGATCCTGTTTTTGGATTTGGAGTAAACAATATTGAGATAAAACAACCTACTTTCAAAAATGAGATTACTTATGAAACAACATTTGAGATTTCGTCAGATGGAGTTGCCACCCCATCTGAAGATTCTACATTGACATCTAAACCTTTTTCCGATCATGTTGAATATCCTGTTCCTTTGGCATTATCAGGATTTTTAAGAATACCTTTTGACATTTTTGATATATTGACCTATGGGGAATTCTTGATCGACGATCAAAAAATTAACTGGGGAGTTATGTTAAAATCATCGCTTTTTGGTTTTATTCCTTTATCCTTAGGAATAGAGTATTTTAATGATTATTGGGCTACTAGCGTAGGATTTGGTTTAGATACCCGTATAATTGAAAATAGAACAGAAATAGGTTTAAAATCTAAAGATTTAGATACTTTAATTGATCTAAGAGGGTTTACTTTTAAAACAAGTTTTGCGATAGGTTTTTAATTTAGATATACAAACTAAATTAAGGAGAATAAATTAAAAAATGTTTGAAGATGTGAGAAAAATTGATTTTAGTTATAAAAGAGGAGATATAGATTTTTCACGGGCTTTTATAAATAAGGGGGAGAATTTTAGAGAATCCTTAGTCAAATTTTATTCAAAATATTATTCACCGAAAAAAGGAACAGAAACTGTTGAAGTATTTATTTTTGAACCTAAAGGGAAGGTATTAGGGGTAGGACTTATTCTTCATGGTTTGGGCACGAAAAATATCTCTTATATTTTAAAAATGGGGAAATATTTTTCTCGGTTGGGGATAAGAGCTATAGTACCAATATTACCAGAGAATTACACTAGAACATCTCATGGTTCAATGAGCGGTAAAAATTATTTTTCAAGTGATATCAACACCATTTTAAACACATGGGAACACGCTGTGGTTGATGTATTGTCTATAATAGACTTTTTAAAAATGAATAAACTTTGGCATGAAAAGAATTTTATGGTTGGATATTGTCTAGGGGGAATGGTATCTGTAATAGCTAATGCTTTAAACCCATCAATTGATCATACTTTTATAATAGCCAGCGGTGGCAATATGGCTGAACTCATATGGGATTCTCCAACTTTAGAATATACAAGAAGAGAACTCCTAGATAATGCTAAAGTATCCGCTTATTTGAACGATAGAGAAAGACTCGTAAGTACAATTAACAAATCTTTTGAAAAAATATCGCAATACCATACTGTTTCAGATATATTAAATTCTGATATTCACCCACTAATGAAAGTGGACCCTGCAGTATATGCTAAATTTTTGTTGAGAGAAAAGGTAACTTATTTGGAAGCAAGATTTGATAGAACTCTTCCAAAAAGCACAAGAAATCTCTTGTGGAAAAATTTAGGAAAACCCCGAAAAATCTTGATACCTATAGACCACATTTCTTGGTTGCCTTTTCAAAGGTTAATTTCAAACATTATTATCAACGAAATGAGGTTTGAAGGTATAGGCTACCGACCAATTAACCTTAGATATTTAGCAAAATCATATAAATAAAAAAACTCGATTTTATCATAATATGATACCTCCAAAGTATACACGTAATTAATAAAAATTGCGAAACTGCTTTGGAGGTATAATATTATTAAAATTGGCTTTAATTCCCCTCTTGAGAGGGGTGGATGCGACGTTCTTTGTCGCAGCCGGGGTGTGGCCACAGACGGGGTAGTTGCTTTTGAATTGGATTTTCAATTTGCTAAAAGCAAATTAAAGAGTGACTACCCCGTCTGCAGCATAAAACGCTGCATCCACCCCTTCGAGGAAGGGGAATTGTGTTGTGTGTTCGAAATTATAGAAGAATTCAAAGATTTATTGTGCATAAAAATTTGACCATAAAAAAGAAATATGATATAATTTCTCTAGCTATAACGGAGCGTAGCGCAGTTGGTAGCGCGTCAGCATGGGGTGTTGAAGGCCGCTGGTTCAAATCCAGTCGCTCCGACCAATAAAGTGGGATATTTTAATTTTATCCCACTTTATTTTTGTTTTTTACAGGATTTTTCCAAATTTTTCTTCTATTATTTCTTTAATTGATTTTTTATTTACTGATTTAATAAACCTGGATACAGGGTAAACTTTATAACCTCTTTTTATAGCATCTTCTATTGTAGATATTACACAAACATCTCCAGCTAATCCTAAAACTATTAAATTTTCAATTTCATTTTCTTTTAGTAAGTTGTCTAACTCAGAAGGTTCATTATCTAAAATATTCTTATAAAAAGCGGAATAACTATCTCCATTTATATGAATTCCTTTTTTAATCAAGAAATCATAAGTTTTTATAAACAACTGATTTCCATAAGTTCCTTTAACACAATGAACAGGCCATTTATTAAAAGACATATGATTTTCTGGATGATCATCCATACTTGCGAAAATTTTAAATCCGTTTTGCCTCATAACTGATAAAAAATTATTTAATTGATCGATCCATTCTTCTGTGGTTCCTTCAACCGGTAATTCATCAGGACACCTTTCTGTAAATCCATTTTGGCAATCTACACATAATATACCCGTATTGGTTGAAGAAAGAGTTAGAGTTTTTAAAATTTGGTCAGTTATGTCGAAAATATCGTTATTATCCATACTAATCACTCCTACCAAGCCATATATAGTAAATATGGGGAATCATTTTTCTATATTGTATTTGATTAATCCTAAGTATTCATGCCAAGCTGACGAATTTGCTTTTAAAAATTGAATATCAGGTAAAAAATCGTAGAAGTTCCATTTTTTTCTAGAAATTAAATAATCACAAGGAACAGGGGTGATCTCTATATTATCGTATTCTTTAAAATATTTCATCGCTCTAGGCAAATGAATAGCACTAGTTACAAGAAAAACTTTTTCTATTTTATAATTTTCCACTATTTGCATTGATAATTCGGCATTTTGTTTTGTATTTTTTGCTTGTTCTTCAACAAAGATATTTTCGGGTTCAACCCCTAGTTTTATCAATTCATTTTTCATAACTGTTGCTTCAGCAACCTGCATCCCCATAAGCTTACCGCCGGTAACTATTATTGGAGAGTTCAATTGCTGATAAAGTAAAAATCCTTGGTATACTCTTTTCATCGCACTATGAGATAACTCTCCCAGCTCTCTTCCGGGGGTTTCAGGGATGATTCCTCCACCTAGTATGATAATAATACTTGGCTCGTTTAATGGCCTTATTTTTGAAATCTCTAAAGGTTCGTATTTGTTTTCCAATGGAAAAACAAGTAACTTAGCAAACCACCCTGATGAAAAGGCATAGAAGGTAATAGATAAAACTAAGAGAGAATAATAAAATTTTTTATCTTTAATGAATTTTAACATTAAGAGAATTAGCGTTATAAAAATAAAAATCCCCGGTATTTCAATAAAAGCAGTAAAGATGTCATATAACATAATATAGCCACCTAAAAAAATAGAAAATAAAACTACTGAGCATTGTGTAAAAACCTAAAGGAACTTTTGTGACCTTTTTTCTTAAGTTAAACAAAATTAATAGAAACATACTCAATGCAAGAACGGGAAATATGAAAAAACCAAGAATAAAAGTAAGAACTGTCAACAGTTTTACGTCTCCAAACCCCATCTTTTTATGGTACCAATAATAAAAGGTTAAAAGGAATATTATTAGAGCATACAAAAGATTAGAGAGTTCAAAATTCAATATTGCGATGATTAATAAAACTGCTATCCCTAAATCCGGTATTAGAAAAGTATAATAGTCATATAATCCAATAAAAAAAAGCGTATTAGCAACAACTATACTTTGCCAGTTAAAAGAAGTTTTTAGTATAAAAAAATTAACTACTATTATAAATAAAGTTATAATTATTAATGAAAAATGTTGTCTTTTATTAATTTTACACCTTTTCTATCTCTTCTAATTGATCTTTCGATAAGTTGTTATTTAATATATCTTTTAATCCGTATATATACCACATATAGTTTTCTTTAACTTCGTTATAAATTTTCTTTGCTTCTTCTATCTTTTTATCTTTCAAATAAGGAATTACTAACAAAAGTTTAAAATGTTGATGGTCTTTGTTTTGTTCCACAAATTTTTCTATAAAATTCTGAACTTCCTTATATTTTTGGTTCTCGAACATAACTTTAGCCCACACTTCTATATCGCTGGAGTATTCGGGTGTGGAATTTAAGATCTCTTCTTTTAATTCGTTTGCTTCTGTTTTTCTAGACAGGTTTTCATAAATTGAAGATAGTTCATACTTACCAAGTATGCTATTTGGAAATCTATTTAAGAATTTTTCTAAAACATGTGCAGCTTTTTCATAAGATTCTTTCTGAATATAAGCATCTGCTATCATAAAATAGGTTACATAATTATTAGGAGATAGTTCTAATTCTTTTTTCCAAATTTCAGCTGCTTTTTCATATTCTCCTAGATTAAAATACAGTTCTCCCAATTCTGATAAAGCCGCTATATTCCAAGGATCTAATTTAATTGCTTTTTCTAAATATTCTCCGCCTTCTTCTATTTCTCCTTTTTCAATTAGAACAGAACCCATTAATTCATATGCTGGAGCGAAACTTGGATCAATTTTTAATATAAACTCTATGACTTCTTTAACAAACTCAAAATTCTTTTTATCTGCTTCCAGAAGAACAGTATCGAATAAGCCGTTCAAAGAAATATGTGCTAAATCGGAATAACTAATATTAAACTCAGAAAGATAAGAAATGAATTCAGAAAGTACAAAAGGATAAATCACGAAGTTGGAATTTAAACCAGGTAAGTATTTAATAAGTTTTTCTATTTTATTAGATTCTTCTATAAATTTTGAATTATGCTTTAAATCCGCTTTCATTAACTCAAAATCACCTTCATATAGAAATTCACAAAGTAAAATCGGAAACGGAGTTAATTCTGTGATCTCTACTGAATCATTATCAAGATTCATTTTAACTATGTTCTGCATGATAATCTCCTCCCTCATTAATTGATATTATTTTAAGTTTTTTCTTAGTAAATATTATAACATATTTAACTTTTGTTAAGAAATATATAGTGACTAATTATAATTACTTTTTTCTACAAAGGTTGATATATGTGTTTTTCTTAGAAAGTAAAAGAGATCTGAAACTTTTTGAAAATTACTGAAAATATTATATAATAATGAAAAAGAAAGGATTTACTATAAATAATGAAAACAAAAGGAGGGATAAGTAAATGGGAGACTATCATGTACCCTACGAAGAACTTAGTGAAAAAGACCGTTCTTTTATGTTTGCGTTGAACAGTTTGAAGGAAGAGATTGAAGCAATTGATTGGTATAACCAGAGAGCATCAGTTTCAAAGGATCCTACTATAAAAGAAGTTATGGAACATAACAGAGACGAAGAAATTGAACATGCGGTAATGCTTATAGAATGGCTCAGAAGAAATATGGAAGGCTGGGATGAAGAATTAAAGACGTATCTTTTTACTGACAAACCATTATTGCAAGTTGAAGAAGAAACTTTAGAAGGAGAAGAAAAATCTTCTTCAAAGGGAGATTTAGGGTTAAGAGATTTGAAGGGGTAATTTTTATACGACATTTTGAAAGGAGGATGGAAAATGGACTTTTTAAAACGTAATTTAGCTCCAATAACAGAAAAAGCTTGGAAAGAATTAGAAGGAAGATCCAGAGAGATTTTTAAAAATAAATTAAGAATGAGAAAAGTAGTTGATATTGAAGGTCCTTATGGTTGGGAATATTCTTCTTACAATCTGGGTTCTAACGAACTAGTCGATAATCCAAGGGATGGTTTAGGATGGGGAATTAGGAAAAGTTTACCTCTTATAGAAGCTAGAAATACATTTGTTTTAAAACAGTGGGAATTAGATAACATAGAAAGAGGATGCCAGACTCCTGATTTAGAAGGCTTGGAAACAGCTGCAAAACAATTTGCAGAGTTTGAAGATAATATAATTTTAAAAGGATTAGAAAGAGCTAACATAGTTGGTTTACAAAAAGTAGCTAAAGAAAATTTAGTAAAAAGTTCTAATCGTGATTTGAAGGTTTTTATTAAGTCATTATCAGAATCAAAAAAGAGATTTATGGAGCAAGGAATTGAAGGGCCATATACTTTATTGATTAATAGGGAAATATGGGAAGAATTATTTTCACAAAATCTTTCTTATCCTTTGGACAAACTTATTGAACAAATAATTGATACTACAGTGAAACCAATTCATAACTTAGAACAGTCATTTTTTATTTCGAATAGAGGCGGAGATTTCAAATTAATTTTAGGTCAAGATATTTCGCTAGGATATCAAGATAAATATGAGGAAGATTTAAAGTTCTTTTACACGGAGACATTCACTTTTCACATTCTAACGCCAGAAGCAATAATTGGTTTGGAATTATAACCACTATTTTTTTAAAGAAGAGGTTTTAGAAAATTATTTAAAACCTCTTCTTTAAATTGCTACTAATCCTCTATCTCCTTCGAGTTTTTCTTTTACATTGTTTATTTTATCTCTTACAACATCATTCCCCATTAATAGAGAATGTTCTATTTTCTTTATCGAATGAATAATAGTAGAGTGATTCTTATCTAGTTTTTCCGAAATATCTTTAGTTTTCATCTTTAATATTGTCTTAAAAAGATAAGCTAGAACTTGACGAGCCAAAGCTATATCTTTTTTTCTTGAAGAAGAGAAAATTTCTTTACGTTCTATATTGAATTCATTAGCTACAGCATTAATAAGAGTGTCGACTTTTATAGACTCAAGTATCTCGGGAGATTGGAATTTTAATTTATTTGAATTCATGCGAATCATAGAATCTACTATCTTTTTTGCCGATTCAATATTTACAGGTAAACCTGAAATCTGACTTTGTATAAGTAAATTCATTATAGCGCCGCGCAGTTTTCGCAAGTTCTGATCGATATGTTCGGCTAAATAATGAGCGACATCATCTGTAAGTTGTAAAGAAATCATCTGAGCCATCTTTTTTGCTATTAAATATTTTGTTGTTTTATCAGGTATTTGAATATCTGTAATAAGTCCCATTTCGAATCTGCTAATCAACCTTGGATGAAATGTTGCTAATTCTTGAGGTGTCCTATCAGAACATATAACTATCTGTTTTCTTGAGTTAAAAAGTGTGTTAAAGGTATGGAAAAGCTCACTTTGAACAGTGTTTTTACCAATTAAAAATTGCACATCATCTATTAAAAGAAAATCGATATTTTTCCTGAACCGCTCCCTGAATTTCTCCATCTCACTGGCTCTGATTCCATCCATCATCTGATTCATAAAATCTTCTGCAGTAATATATTTAACTTTCAAATCAGGGGAGTTCTCCATTAAATAATTTCCGACAGCGTGAAGTAAATGAGTCTTGCCAAGTCCCACATCGCCATAAATAAAAAGAGGGTTATATTTCCCGGGATTTTTACAAACTTCTAAAGCAGAATAATAAGCGATTCTATTTGAGTTTCCTGTAATAAAACTATCAAAAGTAAATTCGGGGTTAAAATCAGAAAGTTTCAATGGTCTGTTTTTTATAATAGGGCCACTAACAGTTTGCTTATGTTCCTTATCTATAGAAATTTCTTTAAAAACGATTTCTAACCTCTTGCCTGTTATATTGTTAATAGTATCTTTAATTATTGAACCGAACCTTTTTTCGACCGTTTCTTTTATAAATAAATTACCTAATCCGATTATAACTTTTTCTTCATCAAGCTCTAGAATTTTCGCAGTAGAAAGCCAATTGTTCCAAGAATCTCGAGACATATTAGCACGAAGTTTTTCAAGTAGTATATCTTTATCCATTAATTATCACTCCTTGGAATGAAACCTAATATATAGATTATCATATAGGATGAACTTAATCAAGAAAATTTTTGATTAAAAATCCGATTAGATACTATTTAAGCGTATTATATCTTATGGAATTCATATAGCCCTTATTCCTAAAAGATTTAAGAACTGAAATTTTATAAGTGAACTGTTAAAAAAATGTTTTAAAAGATAGATATGTATACTATACATATGTATTATTTTTGAAATAATAAGAAATATTAATATATATTATGTTAAATTAAATAGAAAAAAACTTATAATGCCTATAAAACTAAGTTTTCATGAAAGTAAGGATGGTCAGAAAGATTAAAAGTTGAAATATCTAATATTATATGAAAATTTATTTCTTGACTCTCTAACTTATTAAGTGTATAATATAAAAGGTTAAATCAAAGCAAAGAAAGTTAATACAACACATTAGATATGAAAAAAATATCATTATTTTAAACACAATGAAAATTATTTCATACTCAAAAATAAACTTTGGGTAAAGTTACGGTGGCTTATTACTATTATACGAGGAGGGATTTTATGAAAAGGTATTTGTTAAGTGCGTTAGTTTTGGTAGGTTTATTCGTAGGTGTTTGGGCACAATCAACCATCGTTGTTGGAACTACTGATAAAATAAGAACGTTAGATCCTGCGTTATGCTATGATTATTTTTCAAGTAATATATTACAAAATGTTTTAGCAGGACCTGTTGATTATGAAGTGAATTCAACGGAAATTGTGCCTAACCTTTTTGAGAGTTGGGAGGTTTCGGAAGACGGTTTGGAATACATATTTCATGTAAAAGAGGGAGCTGTTTTTGAAGATGGGACTCCTATTGATGCGAATGTTTTTAAATTTTCTTTCGATAGGGTTATAAAACTTGGAGGAGATCCAGCATTTTTACTTTCGGATATTGTAGAAAAAACTGAAGTAGTAAGTGATTATTCATTTAAAGTCACTCTAAAATATCCATTTTCAGCATTTGTATCAGTTTTAGGTTATACGGTAGCTTGGCCTGTTAATCCTAATGTATTTTCCGCTGACAGTTTTTATGATGGAGCTCCATCAGCTTCTGGGCCATATAAAGTTACAGAATGGATAAGGGATGTTAGAATTACCCTTCAAGCCAACGAAAAGTACTTTGGAGAAAAACCAAAAACTGATAGAATAATCATTTTGTTTTATGAAAATGCAGCAACTTTGAGATTAGCTCTGGAAACAGGTCAAATCGATGTGGCATTCAGACATCTCGATCCCAGAGATATTCAGGATATGAAGCAAACTGGAAACGTACAAGTTATTCAAGGGGAAAGTCCTCAAATTAGAATGATGGTTTTTAATGCTCAAAAAGCTCCATTTGATGATCCGTTGGTTAGACAGGCGATATCTTTAGCGATAGAAAGAGATGTAATAGTAGAAGATGTCTTTTTAAATATGGCATCACCTTTATATTCTCTTGTCCCTATGGGAATGTGGAGTCATGAAGATGTTTTTCAGGATGGAGATCTGGACTCTGCAAAACAACTTCTATATCAAGCAGGTTATGATGAAAGTAATAAATTAGTAATAGATCTTTGGTATAGTCCCACTCATTATGGAACAACAGAAGCCGATGTGGTCCAAGTAATTATGGAATCCTTAGAAAAAACAGGTATAATCGATGTCAATTTACAATATGCTGAATGGGCAACATATGTTGATTATTTCCTAAATGGAAATATGGGTATGTTCTTGCTAGGTTGGTACCCAGATTATATAGATCCCGATGATTATCTATGGCCATTTTTAAGTGAAAGTGGAGCACGATCTATGGGAAGTTTTTATGAAAATCCAGTAACTGAAGCTATTATGAGAGCGGCTAGAATAGCTACTGATATTGAAACAAGAGAAAAATTATATCATCTTGTTCAGTTAGATCTAGCTTATAATGTACCGTATGTACCACTATGGCAGGGGATTGAAACGGTGGCAGCTCAGAAGAATATAAAAGGGATCTTGTTAGAGCCATCGCAAATATTCAGATATTATTTGTTGTATAAATAGTAATTTAATCAACTTCTATAGTTTTATTATAAAATTACATAATTGCCCCGATTATAATCGGGGCAATTTTAAGAAAGGTGGTTCCAGTGTCTTTAAGAAATTATATTATTGTGAGAATCTTATTAGCTATACCCATGCTCTTTGTTCTTCTAATAGTTATATTCGTTGTAATTAGAATTATTCCAGGTGACCCAGTTGCAGCGATGCTTGGAGGAAGAGCTTCGCAAGAAGTAATTGAAGCTAGAAGAGCAGAACTTGGTTTGAATGATCCCATTGTAATACAATTTGTTAAATATGTAGGAGGCTTGTTTAAGGGTGATTTAGGAACTTCTACAATGACTGGAAGGCCAGTTCTTGATGAAATATTAGAAAGGTTTCCAGCAACTTTAGAATTATCCATATTTGCTTTTATTATAGCGGTATTGATAGGAATATTTTGGGGATCAAGAGCGGCTTTAAAAAGAGATAAGCCTGTAGATATTGTTGCAAGAGGATTTTCAATGCTTATGTATGCAGTGCCTGTGTTTTGGTTTGGATTAATGATGCAATATATTTTTGGAATGCAGCTGAGGCTACTTCCAATTGCAGGAAGGATTAGCGCTACAGTCGAATTCGAACAAATAACAGGGTTATTTTTGTTAGATTCTATCTTAAGATGGAATGGGGTGGCTTTTTGGGATGTTCTAAAACATTTAATCTTACCAGGAGTAACTCTTGGATTAGTTATTTCAAGTATATTTTTAAGAATGGTTAGAAATAATACGATATTAACTTTAACCTCAGATTATGTTAAATCTGCTAAAGCAAGAGGAATTCCTGAGAATAGAATACTATATAGACATGCTTTAAGGAACGCTTTAGTGCCTATTTTAACTGTAATGGGTTTACAATTGGCTCTACTGATGGCAGGTGCTGTGTTGACGGAAACTACTTTTTCATGGCCAGGAATAGGGAGTTACTTGATCATGAAAATACGATATAGAGATTTTCCTGCAATTCAAGGCACAATCGTATTTTTTGCGATTTTTGTAATAATTATAAATATTATAGTAGAAATAATTAACGCATTAATAGACCCCAGGGTTAGATACTGAGGAGGGTTTGCATGGAAGAAAAAAAATTTGTTTCCTCAAAAATAGCAAAACGTTTTTCTAGAATTTTTAAAGGTTCAAATGCGTGGATTACTTTTGTTGGTTTAGTTATTTTAATATTTTATGTTTTCTTAGCTATTTTCTCTCCGCAGATAGCTCCTTATGATCCTACTGCACGTGTAGGAAGATCTTTGACACCTCCGAGTAGCGAATTTTGGTTTGGAACGGATAATCTTGGCAGGGATGTCTTTAGTAGAGTTGTTTATGGCGCAAGGATAGCATTGACAATAGCTTTTGTTTCTGTATTGATTGCATCAGTTATAGGCATACCCTTAGGATTATTATCTGGTTTTGTCGGGGGTATTTTTGATAGAATCATGACAATCATCATGGATGCAATTTATTCTTTCCCTGGATTAATACTAGCAATAGCTATTGCAGCCTTTTTAGGACCAGGTGTTTTGAATATAGCTATTTCTATAGCTGTTGTTTACATCCCTACCTATTTTAGAGTTATTAGAAATCAAGTAGCGTCTGTAAAAAACGAACTATATGTAGATGGAGCCAGAGCAATAGGGGCTTCAAACTTGTCAATTTTGGGTAAATATATATTGCCTAATGTACTTCCTTCTGTAGTGGTTGTCCTTTCTATGAATTTGGCGGACGCAATAATGACAGAAGCGGGTCTAAGCTTTTTGGGTTTAGGAATAGCTCCTCCAACTCCTGATTGGGGATTCGATCTGAGTAATGGTCAGAGATTCATTTTGAGTGGTGCATGGTGGGCGCTAACTTTCCCTGGCATTGCCATAATGACCGTAACACTTGGTTTTTCTATGTTTAGTGAAGGTTTAAATGAGATGTTGAATCCTACAATAAGAGAAAGAAGGTAAAAAAGTGTTAGAAATTAACAATTTAAAAGTCTATTATAAAAGTGATGATGGATTAATTAAAGCAGTTGATGATGTCAGCTTTAAGGTTAATGATGGAGAAACATTAGGCTTGGTAGGAGAGTCAGGTTGTGGTAAATCAACCTTAGGGCAGGCTCTTATGAAAATACTTCCAAGAAATGCTCAGATTTATGGGGAAATTATTTTAAATGAAAATGAAATATTGAAGATGAACGAAAAACAAATGAGAAAAATTCGAGGAAAAGATATTACTATGATTTTTCAGGATCCAATGACGTCTTTAAACCCTATTATGAAAGTAAAGGATTTATTTATTGAGATGGTTCAAGCGCATTTTCCTGATATATCTGAGGAAGAAGCGATAGGAATGGGAGGAAGGGTTTTAAAAGATGTAGGAATTGATCCAAGTAGAATGAGCCAATACACATTTCAATTTAGTGGAGGAATGAGACAAAGAGTGATGATTGCATTAGGTTTGGTTTTAAAACCATCGTTTGTAATTTCCGATGAACCAACTACTTCATTGGACGTTATAGTTCAGGCTCAAATTATTGAATTAATGCAAAAACTTAGAGATGAATATCAAATGTCTATGTTGCTTATTACTCATGATTTAGGTGTAGTTGCTCAACTTGCCGATAGGATAGGAGTTATGTACGCAGGTCATTTAGTTGAAATTTCTTCAAAAGAAAATATTTATTACAATCCAAAACATCCGTACACTAAGGCACTTCTTGAATCTATTCCGAATACAGACATTAAAAACAAGAATTTAAAATATATTCCTGGTAGCCCACCGAACCTGATAAATCCTCCAAAAGGTTGTCGGTTTGCCCCAAGGTGTGAGTATGTAATGGATGTTTGTAAAGAACAAGAACCAAAAACTTATAATGTAGAAGGTTCTAACGTAAAATGTTGGCTTTACGAAAAAAGTAGACAATTAAAGAAAGTTAATGTGGGTGGTTTTGATGGATGAAAATTTGATCTTGAAAATAGAAAATTTAATTAAGTATTATCCTATAAAAAGGACTATAGGTGAAGCTTTAACCCGCAAACCTCCTAAATATGTTAAAGCAGTAGATCGCATTAATTTAGAGGTGAAAAAAGGAGAAACTCTTGGATTAGTGGGAGAGTCTGGAAGCGGTAAAACTACTACGGGGAGGTTAGTTACCAGGTTAGAAGATCCAACAAGTGGTAAAATAATATTTAAAAACAATGATATAAGTAAATTTTCTAAAAAAGAGTTAAAAAAGGTTAGAAAAAGTATTCAAATAATATTTCAAGATCCTCTTGCAGCTTTGAATCCACATATGAGAGTGGGGGAGGCTGTTATGCACCCCTTACAGATTCATAATGTTGGAAAAAGCCGAGAAGAAAGGCAGAAGATAGTTTTGGATATGTTAGAAAGGGTTCAGCTATCTCCAGCTCAAGAGTATTTTAATAGATATCCACGTGATTTGTCTGGCGGTCAGAGGCAGAGAGTAGTAATTGCAAGAGCGTTGATCTTACATCCCACTTTTGTAGTTGCTGATGAAGCAGTAGCTATGTTGGATGTATCAGTAAGATCTCAACTTTTACAATTAATGATTGATTTGAAAAGCGAGTTTGATCTAACTTATCTTTTCATTACCCACGATTTAGCCACTACCAAATATATATGTGACAGAATTGCCGTTATGTATCTAGGGAAAATAGTAGAAGTAGGTGATTTTGAGCATATTTATACAAATCCGAGTCATCCTTACACTCAAGCACTGATATCAGCAGTTCCAGAACCTGATCCAAAAAGCAATAAAAAAAGGATAATACCGAAAGGAGAAGTTCCCAATGCAGTGAATATCCCAACAGGTTGTAGATTTCATCCACGCTGCCCTTATGTAAAGGAGATTTGTAAAGTTCAAGAACCCATTTTAAAGGATATAGAAACTCATCAAGTGGCTTGCCATTTGTATGACTCTGAATATGAAAAAGTGTAGTCTTACTACTTTATTTTTCTGAAAATTAAATTTACAGCTTGTTTTAACTTTTTAGAACCAAATAGGTATGCTGAACCAAAATAAACTATTACACATATGAATATAAATATAAGGATCATTAGTCTAGAAGTAAAAAAATCTTTGAAAAGTATTATAAAAATTGTCATTACCATACTAGACATAAATATTTTTAAAATTTCAATCCAATCATATCTTTCCAGTGCCATGAAATATTTTGAACCAGTCATTACCGTACCTATAAAACCAGCAATGGTTGTTGCTAAAGCAATTCCAACAACTCCATATCTAAAGGCAAGTATTACATCAAGAACTGCATTTATTGTTAACATAACAACTGCCACAAAAGAAGGATACTTTGTATTTAATCTTGAATGGTATGTTCTTATAAATATAGTGTGTAATGAATAAAAAGGAAGACCTAACGAGTAAAACAATAAGGTTCTAGAAGTAATAACAGTGTCAGAAGCGGTAAAACTCCCATGCTGATAAATTAAGGCAACTATCTCTGTATTCATAAATATCAAGCCCAACATAGAAGGTATGGTAAAAAACAGAGTTAGTTCTATGCTATCTTTTAGGTTTTTATTGTATTCTTTGTCATCCATAATACTTGAAGAGTGGGAAAGCTTTGGTAAAAGTGCGTTTGCAACACTAACAGCAAAAATGCTCAACGGAAGTTGGTAAATTCTTAATGCATATTGTATTGTGGAAACTCCTCCTGTACCTGTCCATGTAGCTATATTGGTGTCGATTAAAGTGTTAAGAGTTCCTACCGCTACACCTAATAGTGCAGGGCCAAAAAGGTTTAAGATACTTTTTAAATCTTTTTTGTTAAAGTCAAAGGTTATCTTGTAGTTTATTTTTCGTAAAATATAAAAGACTAAAAGAAATTGCAATATCCCTCCTATTGTAAATCCTATAGCAGGGCCTAGTATTTTAGGAGCAAAAAAAGAAGATAGAAATATAAATATTATACTTGAGAGGTTAGAAAGTGCTGGAGCAAATGCAGGGCCAAAATAGATATCTTTGCTGTTCAAAACCCCAGTAATTACTGCCCATAGCGAGATGAATATGATGAAGGGATAAGTTATTTTAAGTAGATAAGACGTTAAAGACATAGTAGATTCTGATAAACCAGTTCCTAATACAAAAACTATTTGATCAGAAAAGAAAAAAATAGGTATATATAGTAAAACGGTAGTGATTAATACAAACCAAACAGTTGTGCTGAAAAAAACTTGAGAATCTTTTCCTGTTTTTCTTGTAAATAAGGGAATGAAAGCTGATGAAAGAGCTCCATCAGCAAAGATTTTTCTCAAAAAAAAAGGTAAGATTATTGCAACTAGATAAGCATCGTACTCTGCACTTATTCCAAAATAATGGGCAAATGTAGCATCCCTTAAAAGGCCAAGAAGTCTACTTATCAAAGTTGCTAGAGAAAAAAGGAAAGTATGCCTCAACAATTTCGACATTTATTCTGCCCCCGATATTTCTAGTATGTTAATATTATTTTGTTCTATATAACCTATCCCCGGCATCACCTAAACCAGGTAAAATATAAGCTTTCTCATTTAACTGTCTATCCAAAGCAGCTGTAAAAATTTTCACATCAGGATTTTCATCTAAAACAACTTCAACACCTTCCGGAGCGGCTATAAGAGACATAATTGTTATATTGTTTCCTCCATGTTTTTTAACCTCTTTAATAGCGTGATTCATTGAATGTCCAGTAGCAAGCATAGGATCTACAATAAAGATCTGGTGGTCTTCAGTTAAAGGAGGGAACTTCTCATAATATTCAACAGCATTCAATGTTTCAGGGTCTCTAAAAACTCCTAAAAAACCAACACATGCATTTGGTACTAGGGAAAGAACTCCTTCCAGCATTCCAAGGCCTGCTCTTAAAATAGGAACTATAGTAACTTTCTTATCTTCAACCATTTCTCCTTTTGTATTTTCAAGAGGAGTTTCAACTTCTACTTCAACGGTTGGAAGGTTTCTTGCAGCTTCATATGTTAAAAGAAGAGTGATCTCATTTAATAGCTCTCTAAACTCTTTTGGCCCGGTATCTTTATTTCTCATTATAGCAAGTTTATGCTTTATCAAAGGATGGTCAACAACTTGTAGGTTATTCATTTATAAAAAAACACCTCCCAAATTCTTTAAAAATTTTCTCAACCCAGAAAAGATATTGCAACTGAACTCCCATCTAACTCCTTGATCGCTCTAAAAACGTCTATACCCTTTCCTGCTCTGTAATCTTTTGTCTTATTAACCCTTGTTGTATCATTAGGTTTTAATTCATCTAAATAAATATACCTATCTAAACATGGGTTAGGAGTTAGGGTAAATATCATCCTTCTTTATATTTTGTTAGAATCTTAATAATAGTATTTCATGGCACATCATGTCCAAGGCCTGCTTTATAGATCTTAAACCAAAGTTCTCTTGGCATTTGTAAATCTAAAGCTTCTATGGCATTTTTAAGTCTTTCTATTTTTCCACTTCCAGAGATAGGAAGTACCTTCAATGGATGACTTAGAAGCCATGAATAAACGATAGTATCCAATTTATCTATATTTAACTCTTGAGCCACCTCTTTTAATGCGGTAAGTATTCTGATACTCTTTTCATTAGTGGCATCAAATAATTTACCACCCGCTAAAGGTGACCATACCATGGGGTTAACATTCTTTTCTAATAGGAAATAGATATTATCGTTTTGAAAATGTTCCAAATTGTATGGAGATAACTCTATTTGGTTTGTTACAATCGGGATACTTAACTTAGATTGAAGAGTTTTAAACTGTTGGATAGAAAAGTTTGAAACCCCGAAGTATAAAACTTTACCTGATTTATGCAATTCAATAAAAGCTTCGGCAATTTCCATGGGGTCCATTAAAGGGTCTGGACGATGAATAAGAAGAAGATCTATGAAATCAGTGTTCAAATTTTTTAAAGATTGGTCTACTGAGTTTATGATATGTGATTTTGTAGTATCGTAGTAATGGATTCTCCTTTTTTCTTTGTTTGGAAGAACTATACCTGTTTTTGTAACTATTTGGATCTTACTTCTCAAAGAAGGGTTGTTTTTAAGTACTTCACCAAATAGAGATTCACAAGTATAATTTCCATAAATATCCGCATGATCAAAAGTGGTAACTCCTAAATCGATAGCCTTTAAAATAAAATTCTCCGTTTCTTTAACTGAAAAATTCCATTGGTTCAGCCTCATCATTCCCTGCACGATACGGGAAAGTTCTAATGCACTGTTGGAAACATTTATCTTCATCTTTTCGCCTCACAGTATTTTGAGATTTCGCTGGTAATATTATAACATATTTTTCTTCTTGAAGAATCTTCATTTTCTGATTTATGGTATACTATAATGAAGTTTAAAAAATTTTTCATAAAAGGAGCTTGGTTGTGATATATACTGAGGAAACTTTAAAAAAACTAAAAGAAACAGATTTATTTGTTCTGGATATAGATGGTACTTTTTATGTTAGTCAAGAGTTAGTTGCAGGAGCTTTAGAGTTTTCAAGCTTATTGAAAAAACTAAACAAAAAATTGATTTTCTTAACTAATAATTCCAATAAATCAAAAAAAGAATACTTAAAAGAGTTCAAAAGTTTAGGTTATCCGGTTAGAGAAAACGAGATTTATACAGCTGGAATAGCCGCTGCTGAATACATAAAAAATAAATTTGGTAAAAAGAAGATATATCTGGTAGGAACTTCATCTATAAAGCAAGAGTATAAGAAGTATGGGCATGAGATAGTAGAAAATTCTCCTGAGATGGTTGTTGTAACTTTTGATAAGAGTTTGACTTATGATAAGTTGGCAAAAGCATCGATTTTTGTATCAAATGGGGCATTCTATGTTATTACGAATCCAGATTTAAATTGTCCGACCAAAGAGGGACCAATTCCTGATACAGCCTCTATTGCTAGTGCTATTTCAAGAGCAACAAATAGAGAACCAGATCTTATCTTTGGAAAACCTGATCCAAAAATTCTTGAAATGATTATGAAGGATTTTGAAATATCACCAGAAAAAACTTGTATGGTTGGAGATAGGCTTTACACCGATATACTAATTGGGATAAACGCGGGAACTTTGACAGCTTTAGTATTAACGGGAGAAGCAAAGTTAGAAGACCTAAAAGGCATTGCAATAAAACCGGATATAGTAGTTAGTAATTTAGGTGAGTTAGCAAAATTAATAAAGGAGAAAGAAATTGGCTGAGATATACATTCCTCAAAATTACGAAATTATGCCTCAAAAAAAGTTTTATTTACTTAGAGCCGGTTTTGATGGGAAAAAACTAGAAGTTAATGAAAAACTTAAAGGTGAAATAAATAGAATATATTTGTTGGGATTAAAGTTAGCTAGACCGAAAGCAATTATTGAAAGTTTTAAAGTAGATTCCATACCAGTAGATTTAATACCTAAATCTTTTGCAAAAGTTAAATCTATAACTTTTTTTGCATCAACATTAGGTGAAGAGATAGATAATTATGTTTCAAGCTCAAACGTTTTAAGCTCAATGCTCATGGATGCGTGGGCCTCTGAATCTTTAGAGGCTTTTAATGAGTCGATTGACAAGAGTTTAAGAGAAAAATTTAGAAAAGGTACAAGGAGGTTCTCGCCTGGATATTCTGATATCGATATAAGAAAAAATTGGGATATCGTTAACCTTATACTTAAGACAAACCTTGTAAAAGTAAACAAGAACACGGGCATTATAATCCCAAGAAAAAGTACAATATGTATGATAGGGTGGTACGATGAATAGAAAAGATTTCTTACAACTTCTAAATGAAAAGATTTTGATTTTAGATGGAGGATACGGCACAGAGTTTATTAAAAAAGGATACTCCAAAATTCCAGCAGAAGTCTTAAATATAAAGTATCCAGATGTTGTGTACGATTTACAAAAAGAATATGTAAAAGCTGGTTCAGATATACTTTTAACAAACACTTTCAGTGCAAATAGAAAAAAGTTAAGAGAATTGGGTTTTGAAAAAGAATTTGAACAAATAAATGCGCAAGCTGTTCAAATTGCAAGAATGGCATCTAATCAAACAACTTTAGTATTTGGGGATTTGTCTTCTTTGGGGGAGTTTCCAAAACCTATGGGAAAGCTTGATATGGATGAAGCAATAGAAGAGTATTATCAGCAAGCGAAGGTACTTTTTGAAAACGGAGTCGATGGTTTTATAGTAGAGACTATGACAGATATCAAAGAACTTAAAGCAGCGGTTTATGGTATAAGAAAGGTTACTGATAATTTACCTTTAATTGCTCACATGACTTTTGAAAGTAATGGACGTTCTGTAACGGGTACTTCTGTTGAAATATTTGCTAATGTTTTTAACGATTTGGACGTCGATGTTTTAGGTATAAATTGTACCTTAGGTCCTGAAGAACTTTTGAGAGTTTTTGAAAGGTTATCTCTTTCGACGAATAAATTTTTATCGGTTGAGCCAAATGCTGGAAAACCTATATTTGACGGGGAAAAATTGGAGTATAAAATGTCTCCTGAAATATTTGGAGTATATACTGAAGATTATTTAGATGCTGGGGTTAATATAATAGGTGGTTGTTGTGGAACTACTCCCGAACATATAAAAGTAATAAGAAAAATGGTTCAAAGAAGGCCAAGAAATATATCGAAAGAAATACCTGTTATGTACTCTTCAAGAACCATTTTGAAAACATTTCATCCTTTTACTGTAATTGGCGAAAGAATTAATCCTGCAGGAAGTAAGAAGTTTCAAAGTGAAATAGAAGCATTTAATTTTGAAAGAGTTATTAAAAGGTCTAATAGTCAGAAAAAGGCTCAGGCTGATGCTATAGATTTGAATTTAGGAATCGAAAAAATATTAACAGAAGAACATTTTATACAGATTGTAAATGAGTTAGACAAACACTCATCACTCCCCATATCTTTTGATATTCAAAATTTCGATTATTTAGAAAAGGCATTAAAAGAGTATCCAGGAAGAGCAATAATAAACTCATCAAAACTTTCAAAAAAAGATTTAGAAAGAAAGTTGGAATTAATCAAAAAATATGGTGGATTATTAATATTATTAGCTCTTGAAAAAGAGATACTAGAAACTGCGGAAGAAAGGTTTCAACTTGTTGTAAAAAAATGGCCATTAATAAAAGACAAAGGTTTTGAAAAAAATAGATTTATTATCGATCCTTTGGTTTTGTCATTAGGAGCTAACAACGATCCAAAAATTACATTAGAACTCATAAAATTACTTTCTCAAAGTGGCTTCAACACAACTCTTGGGCTTTCCAACTTAAGTTTTGGTTTGCCAGATAGAAAGTTTATCAATGCAGCATTTTTATCAAGAGCTAGGTATAACGGACTAACTTCAGCAATCATGAATCCAGAGGACGAATTTTTGATGAATACTTTGAAAGGGAATTTGCTACTAGATAAAAACATAGTAGCAACCAATAAAATTGAAGATCAAGACGAATTAACTGAAAAGATTCTTCAAGGTGAAAAAGAAGAAGTAAAGAAGATAATTGAAAGAGAATTGGAAAGCAAAAGTCCATTGGAAGTCAGTCAAAAAATTCTCGGTGAATCTATGGAGAATATAGGAGAATTATATGCGAAAGGGAGCATATACCTTCCAGAATTATTGCTGGCTGCTGAAACAGTGAAACCTATCTTTGATTATCTAAACCAAATGATTCCTGCAACTGAAAGTAACAAAAAAGCAAAGGTAGTGTTAGCAACTGTTGAAGGAGATATTCATGATATTGGGAAAAATATAGTGGGATCAGTTTTAAAAAGTGGTAACTTTGAAGTAATTGACCTAGGAAAAGACGTAGAAACCAAAATTATAATAGATGCTGTAAAAAAACATTCTCCAGAGATACTAGGATTATCTGCTATGATGACAACGACAGTTGGAAAAATTGAAGAAGTTGTGAAAGAATTAAAAAAATACGGTATTAATGTGAAAGTTATTGCGGGTGGAGCATCGATGAACAAAAAATTGGCAGAAAATTTTGGATGTGACGCTTATGCAAAAGATGCTAGCGAAGGTCTTAAAATCTGTAAAAATTGGGTGTCTGAATTATAAGAAATTTACAAAATAGAACGGAGACAACTTTGTGGTTGCCTCCTGATTTTTTTCAATTTAATTCTTTAAGACTTTCGATTAAATCTTTGACTATGTAAGGATTACAATAAATAGCGTTGGAACAAAAGATATCTGCATTATTTCCATCGAATTTAATTATTTTTCCACCACTTTCTTTTAGTAAAAGATACCCAGCAGCCACATCCCATGGGTGTGATCTTATAGAGATAAATGCATCTAAATAACCCGATGCTACATAGGCAATCTGTAAAGCAGCTGTTCCAAAAAGTCTGATTCTCATAACCTTTTCTTCAAGTGCTTTGAAATAGGTATGGGTTTTTCCTCTTTTATTTCCTAAAGATAGCATCGAATCTTCAAAATTTACTGCCCATTGTGGATTTATCTTTTCATCGTTGAGAAATGCCCCTTGATCTTTTGTAGCAAAGTAGAAAAGATTCATAAATGGCGCATAGATGATTCCCAAAGTAGGTTCGCTGTTTTCAACAAAGGCTAACGAAATACAGTTTTCTGGTAATCCTCTTGAAAAATTTACAGTTCCATCAATTGGGTCTATTACCCAATATTCATTTTTATCTGGTGTTTTTGTTAATCCAGATTCTTCAGCTAGGAATAGTGAGTTTGGGAAACTTTTATTGATCTGTTCAATTAAATACTCTTGTATCTTATAATCGACATCTGTTACTAAATCTGTTCTAGATTTTTTAGAATTAACCTGAAAATTTTCTTTGCTCCACTTTTTAAGATTTTCTCCAGCGGCCTTTACGATTCTTTTAACTTCTTGCACATCTTTTTGAGTCAAAATATTTCCCTCCAATAAAATGAGCAACTTAATCTAATACCCATTTGTATTCATATGGTTTAAGTATTACATCGTCTACTTTTTTCTCTTTATTTGTTAAATTATTGTATATAATGAGTGATTTATTTTCACTATTTCTGCTTACTTTAAAAACACCCTCTATATTCTCATAAACAGGTTCTTGTGAAAAAATATCCGTATAACCTTTTTTGAATTCAATTAAATTTCTAATACTGTTATATATCTTATAACTATCACTTTGTGGGTCTAAAATCGCTTTTTTCATCTTTTCTTCATTAAAAGGACCTCGGTTAAAAAATCTAGAATCCTTATATCCTATCTTTTCAGTCATAATTTTGTAGAATTGTTCGTCGTTTTCCATAGCAATTTCATCACCATAATAATTTATTGGAGTTCCATTCAAAGAAAACAAAACGGAGTAGGCTAAAAGTACTTTTTTATAATCCTTATTCATCTGGTTATATAGTCTACCGGCTATTCCTTCTCCTTCTCGAAAGTTCCATCTTTCATCCAATAAATAATATTTAAGCATTTTATTTCTTTCTTCAGGTTCTACAAACTCCAAAGTTAATTCGTCATGGCACCTAAGAAATACAAACCATTGACAATCTTTTGGAACCGGGGGAGTAATTTTTTCTGACAATGTTTCAATGATATATTCAGGGTTCCCTTCTGCAATGGCTAAGAAAATTTTCGGCATAACAGGGAAGTGATAAGCGACATGGCATTCATCACTTTCTCCAAAGTAATCCACAACATCTTTTGGAGGTTGGTTAGCCTCAGCTATCAAAGCGGTACCTTCTTTCAAATAATCTAAAGCTGCTCTGAAAATTTTTAAAATCATGTGAGTTTGAGGGAGATTTTCACAGTTAGTACCTTCTTCTTTCCACAAAAATGGTGCAGCATCCATCCTAAATCCGTCTACACCGTGTTGTTTCCAGAAAGTGAATATCTTTATCATCTCATTTAATACTTCTGGGTTTTTATAATTTAAATCAGGTTGTATTTCATAGAACCTATGGAAGTAATAATCATCAGTCTCAGGATTGTAAGTCCAATTACTGTTAACCATACCTTTAAATAGTAAACGAGCTTGAGAATATTTCTTATCTGTATCGCTCCATATGTAATAATCCCTATATCTCGAGTTTTTTGATTTTTTTGCATCTTGAAACCATGGATGTTTATCCGAAGTATGGTTTATTGCGACATCAAAAAGGATTTTAATCCCTTTTTGATGCGCTAATTCTACAAATTCAAAAAAACTTTTATTTCCTCCCAATTCATCTCTAACTTTATAAAAATCAGAAATATCAAATCCTTGATCGTTCATTGGGGATTCCAGTATGGGGAGAAGCCATAATATAGTAACTCCTAGATTGCTTAAATAATCAAGTTTTTCCTTCATTTTTTCAAAATTACCAGCAAATAAATCAACATAGGTGGAATATACAAGGCCCTTTTTATACCAAAATTTATCCTCCGGTTCATACTTCATATTTTCTTTTTTTGATTTCAAAAAGTCTATAAGTTCATTCAGTTTTTCTTCTTCATTAGCAGGATATAATTTAAGCCACAATTCTGATATTTTATTTAATTTATTATTCATTTTTTGCACCTCTATCGGGGTATTTGTATATTACTGTAATCTCCAATTATTAATTTTAATGAATATGGCTTTCTATCAACGGAAAATATCTTTGAATTTTCTCCTATAATAGAAGATTCTATTCCTATTTTAACATCGGATATATTAGCAAAACTAAGAATAATACTATTTTCTATCTCAGAAGAAGAAATGTAAACGCTATCTCCAATACTTGTATATGGTCCAATATATGCATTATTTATAGTGACATTATTACCTATAATAGCCGGGCCCCTAACAATAGAATTAATGATTTTTGTATTTTTCCCCATATGAACATTTCCCTGAACTGATGAATCTGATCTTACTTCCCCTTCGATTTTTTGCTCTTTTAAAGTCTCAAGGATAGTTCTATTTGCTTCAATTAGGTCTTCTGGTTTTCCGGTGTCTTTCCACCAACCATCGACGATATGTGCACCAACATTTTTAGAGTTATCTATCAACCATTGAATAGCATCTGTAATCTCTAATTCCCCTCTCCAAGAAGGAGAAATATTTTCTATAGCTTCAAAAATTGTTGGAGTAAAAATATATACTCCAATAATAGCAAGGTTGGAAGGAGCATCTTTAGGCTTTTCAACAACTTTAGTTACCTTAGAATCCTCCATAACAGCTATTCCGAACTGTGAAGGATTGTCAACTTGGGTTAGTAAAACAAATGATTCGTAATTGCCTTTTTTAAATTTATCAATAAAAGTCGAAAGGTCGAAGTTTACAAGGTTATCGCCAAGATACATTAAAAAATCATCGTTACCTAAAAAATCCTTTGATACTTTAACAGCATGAGCTAATCCTTTAGCCTCTTGTTGAATTATATATGATATATTAATGCCTAGTTGTTTGCCATCTTTCAAGACATTTTTAAAATCATCTATGTTTTCAGGGCTTACAACCAAACCAATTTCGGTTATCCCGGCATCTCTTATCTTTTCTAAACTATACATAATAGTAGGTTTATTAGCTATGGGTATCAACGGTTTAGCATTTGTAAAAGTAATTGGTCGTAGCCTTGTTCCTTTTCCAGCACATAGTATCAATGCTTTCATACAAAAACCCCCTTTGTTTTGTTAATTTATAATCTCTACTTTTATTACTTGAATAAGTAAATATAGTTTTAATTATGCTCTCAAGAGTACGTAGTATCAGTTTTTAAATCCATTTGGGCATCAGAAATAACCTCTTTAAATATATATGGTATTTTTTCAACATCGTTTCTTTGAATGATATTTTTTATCTTGTTGATAAAACTTTCAAATTCTATGTTACTCATTTTGTTATTATTTTTAGAGATAAAAATCCATTTGTTTTTTGTTTTTTCGAATTTTTCGCTTTCAGTAAAAATTTCTTCATAAAGTTTTTCTCCAGGCCTTATTCCAGTGTAGACAATTTTAATATCTTGATCAGGTATATATCCTGAAAGTCTTATTAATTCTCTTGCTAGCCTATCAATGTTTACGGGTTCTCCCATTTCTAAAACGAATATTTCGGCCTTATTTGCAAATTGACCGCATTGTAGTACTAGGGATACAGCCTCTGGAATGGTCATAAAATATCTTTTCATATTAGGATGAGTGACTGTAACGGGACCGCCTTTTCTTATTTGTTCTTTAAAAATAGGAATGACGCTACCTCTACTATCCAAGACATTTCCAAATCTGACTATTCCGTATCTTGTTTCATAAATTTCAGATAGGCTTTTAATAACAATTTCACCGAGTCTTTTTGATGCACCCATAACAGAGGTAGGTTTTATTGCTTTATCAGTAGATATAAAGACAAACCTTTCAACTCCATATTCTCCTGATAGTTTAGCAACATTGTAACTTCCGAGGGTATTTACTTTTAAAGCTTCCGTAGGATTTTTCTGCATTAAAGGAACGTGTTTATGAGCAGCTGCATGAAAAACTACATTAAATTTATATTTAGAAAAAAGGTATTCCATCCTTTTTTCATCCGCAACATCTGCAATTATCTCTTCTATTATAGCGTTTGGGAACTTCTCTTTGAGTTCATTTGATATTTCAAAAATGCTATTTTCCCCTTTACCCAATAAATAAATAGCCTTTGGACCCATTGGTAACACTTGCCTGCAGATTTCCGAACCAATACTTCCACCAGCTCCTGTTACAAGGATTTTTTTGCCTTTTATATATTCCTTTATTTCTTTAAGATCTACACTTACCTCTTTTCTTCCCAATAAATCAGAGATATCAACTTCTCTTAAAAATCCTAATGAAAGTTTATTATCCAAGATTTCCAATATTCCAGGTAATGTTTTTAGTCTAACTTTTGAAGTGTCAACATAGTCAATTATTTTTTTAATTTGTTCAGATGATGCACTTGGAATTGCTAATATAACTTCTTCGACGTTGTGTTTTTCAACAAAATCCATTACTTCTTTAGTTTTACCCAAAACAGGATATCCTCGTATGCTTCTTCCTATTTTATCAGGGTCATCATCTAAAAATCCAACAACAGTTCCTTCTTCGGGGTGTCTTTCATACTCCCCCAATAATTCTGTACCAGCATCTCCAGCCCCTATTATCAGAATATTTTTTATATTTTCAAATCGTTTTTTTGAATCTGGGGAATGTTTTGAAAACCAGTAGATTCTGCTTGCTGAAACGAGAACAACTCCAACTAAGGAGGCGGTAGCAGCAACGCTAAAAGGAAGGGTGAAAATTTGACTGATGTACCTTCTAACGAATTCAAAAACAAAAAAATTTATTAAAAATCCTATAAATCCACTGTTAAATACCGGTTTTAATTCGTTGAGAGTAGCGAAACGCCATATATATTTGTAAATACCTGAATAATAAAAAACTATAACCATTATTAATGGGAAAAATAGAATGGGAGAAATATATTTTCTCATTTCTAGAAAATCAAATTGAAACCTTATAAACATAGCTATAATATAGGATAATAAAAACAACAGATAATCTATTACAATTAAACTTGTAGCTCTTTTAGAAAGCTGTTTCATTTTTAATCTCCTTTAAACTTTTATCAATCGCGTTATATACATCCTTTTGCTCTTCCTGAGTAATATTAGAAAAAAAAGGAATTGCAAAGGTCATAGAAGAAACTAGTTCAGTAACAGGATAATCACCAGGGGTGTATCCAAACATTTTCATATAGAAAGGTTGTAAATGAATAGGATAAAAATAGTTTTTTGATTCTATACCTTTTTGATTTAACTTTTTAATTAAGTTCTGTAAAGTGTTCCTCAATTGTTTAATTATTTTTGACCATTCTTCTTTGCTTTTTTGAGTTTCAAATTTAGTGGGGAGTTCGAAATTTTTAACCCAATTTGGTATATTTAAGAAATTTGATAGCCACCCTAAGTCCAATCGTAAAACAAATACAAACCAGCTTTGAGAAGTTACAACAGACGGTACATTAGGAAGAACAATTCTATTGTCATTTTTAAATAGCTCAAAGTATCTTTGAGCTTTTTCTTTTCTTTTTTTGCTTATCTCATCTATACGTTGCATTTGTGCAAATCCCAGTGCGGCGGACATTTCATCCATGCGGTAATTATATCCTAATCTTTCACTGATTAGCCATTCTCCGCTTTTTCCCCTGCCTTGATTAGACATGGATTTACACAAATCGAAAATTTCTTCATTATCTGTCACTATTATACCGCCTTCTCCGGTAGTTATTTGCTTATTCGGATAAAAAGCGAACGTTCCAGCTTTTCCAAAGGTTCCTAACTTTTTATTTTTATACTCTCCGCCCAAAGCCTCGCAAGAGTCTTCTATAATATTTATTTCTTGAGGTAGGATAGAATAGATTTCATCCCAAGGTGAAGGTATTCCAAAGATATCAACACCCATAAAAGTAGTTATATCTTTTTGATAACTTTTATCAATAAATTCCTTTAATTTCTGAGGAGAAATGTTATAAGTTTGTGGATCTATATCAATAAAGACTGGTATCCCACCCTCGAATAATGCCACATTGGCAGAAGAAATAAAGCTAAAAGGAGATACAAGCATCTTTTGGTCTTTTTGAAAGTTTAAAGATTTTAATATCAAATGTAATGCTGAAGTGCCGCTGTTTACTGCTAAGGCATATTTAACTTTCGTAAATTCTTTAATTGATTGTTGAAACTTTTCAAGATAAGGGCCTAAAGCTAATCTTTTTGACTTTAAAACATTTAACACGGTACTTATTTCCAGATCTGTAATATCAGAATCAGATAAAGAAATGGTCATCAGAATACCCCCAATAAGAAAATTCAATAGTCTAAACTATTTCATGGAATTAATCAAATTTTAAGAGGATACAAATATTTATAAGAATTCCAGTAGTTTCTCATACTGCTCTCTTTTTATATAATTTTTCTCATATAATTCGTCAAGGACTTCTTTTGCTTTTTGTTTATCCTCTAAAGAAGTTAATTCTGAAAAAATAATACTGTATCTTTCATTTTCTTCCGTGTTTTTTATTTTTTCAATTAATTTTTGTTGCAAGGTTTCTTCTTCTTTATTTTCAAATTTTTCTTGACTATTTTGATCTGTTTTCTCAACTTTTTGTGTTTTAATTAATTGAGTGTATCTACCAGTTGCAGTACCATCTTCAAAATAATGTATGGTTGTTTCTCTTAATAAAAAGAATAGTAAGAACCATTGATAGATGTCCAGAGTTATAATTCTGAGAAACATTGCTACATTACCATCTCTTAGTTTTATAAACCTATTTTTTACTATCTTGTGAGTGATTTCAGATTCTTGTAGTTGCCATTGATCTTTATCTATACGATTTATTATCGTAGCGTAAGAAATCCAACTCATTATAAAACTTCCTAAAAAGAGATAAATCTGCCAATTTGGTAAAACAAAATTTTCAAGTTCCTCAAAAGATAAAGATGAAATTTGCTGTGATAAATACAAATAAAATATATTGATTATTAAAAAAGAGGCGATGTATACAAACAACCATATCAATGGACTTTTTTCTTTTATATTTGGAAAATCTAAATTATTTGAACTATAAACTTCTTTCATCTTTTTAATGTGAAAATTTCTGTTTCTTATTAATACGTGATAAATAAAAAAAAGAAGTGCCAGTCCAATGAATTGTAAGATAGGTATGTACGACAAAATAAAAGTTATAAATATAACAAAAGGTCTTAATAGTATCATAGTTAATTTCCTCCAAATACAATTCGTTATTTTTCGTTTAATTTTTCAGTAATTATCTCATATACCCAGTTTTTTTCGACTTCGGTTTGTTCGCCATTTTCCATGTTTTTTATTGTAACTATCCCTTTTGAAATTTCCTCATCTCCAATAATGATTACGAATTTAACGTTTAATCTGTCAGCGTGTTTGAATTGGCCTCTCAAATTTCTTTTTGAGATATTTAGAAATGTTTTTATGCCTTTCTTTCTTAGGTATTTTGATAACTTTAAAGCTTCTGCTTGTCCTTTTTCCCCCTGATAAGCTATGTAGACTTCTACATTATAATCACTTTTAACAAAAATATTTTCTTTTTTTATGGCCTCTATCAGCCTTTCTATTCCAATTGCAAAACCAACTCCAGGAGTTTTAGGGCCTTCAAGTTGTTCCACTAGATTATCATATCTGCCTCCTCCTGCAATAACCGCTTGCTCTCCTAAATTCAAATGTTCAACTTCAAAAGCTGTTTTTGTATAGTAATCTAAACCTCTTACAATCTTTGGATCAACTACATAAGGAACGCCATAGATATTTAAAAAATGTTGTAGTTCTTTAAAATGTTTTTGACTTTCTTCATCTAAATAATCAAGTATTGAGGGAGCTTTCTTTGAAGCCTCTACATCTTTTTTGCAATCTAACAATCTCATTACATTGGTATTGTACCTTCTTTGGCAATCTTCACATAAATTAGGAAGCAAAGGTTCATAATACTTTTTTAAAATCTCTTTGTACTTTTCTCTACTCTCAAAAGTTCCGATACTGTTTATTTTTATCCTAAAATTGCTTAATTTAAGATTTGAGAAAAAATCATAAATGAAAGCAATTAACTCTGCATCAGCTAGAGGATGATCAGTTCCAAATATTTCCGCTCCTAATTGATAGAACTCTCTGTATCTTCCAGATTGAGGTTTTTCATATCTAAACATAGGTCCTATATAAAATAATTTTTGAGGAGATCCAAATGAGATCAAAGAATTTTCAATATATGCTCTTGCAACAGATGCCGTACCCTCGGGTCTTAGGGTAAGAGATCTACCTTTTTTGTCATCAAAGGTATACATTTCTTTTTGAACTATATCTGTTTCTTGACCAACACCCCTACTAAAAAGCTCAGTTTTTTCAATAGTCGGAACTCGTATCTCTTTAAATGCGTACCTTTTAAATAAATCTTTTGCCTTATTTTCAACATACTCCCAGTATTTCATTTCTTCACCAAAAACATCTTTGGTTCCTTTAATTTTAGTGAACGCGCTCAAAACATACTCCTCCTTACAATACAATCACTTTATTATAATCAAAATATCTATTTTTAAAATGAATATTGGGTCATTAATATTGTATCATAAAAATTGAGAGGGATTTTAATCCCTCTCAATTTTAATCCTACATATAATCTATAAAATAACTGTTAAATTTTTTATCTTTTTCTTGGGTTTCTTTTCTTGTCTAAATGTTTTCTATATTCAGATATCTTCTTTTCGCTGTCTTTTAAGTATTGGTTAAGTCTCTTTTCAAAGTTCTGAGACTTTCCTGTTTCAGGCTCATCGTTGTTAACTTCTTTCAAAGACAATTCATATTTTCCATCTTTTGTTTTTCCTATCACTTTACCTTCAATTTCTTGTCCAACCTTTAAAAAGTCAGAAATTTCTTTAACGTATTTTTTGGAAATCTTAGAAATATGTACAAATCCTTCTTCACTATTTTCAAGTTCTAAAAAAGCCCCAAATTTCTTAATATCAATAACTTTTCCTTTTACGAAATCCCCTGTTGCAATACTTTCGTTTACCATAATTCTTACCTCACCCTTCTTTCTTTATCACGAGAACCTTGCTAAGCTGTGATATCACCTTTTTTAACAAAGGTGGCCTGGGTCCAGGCGTTGGTCTTCACCTCCGAAGTTTTTTCTGTTTTTCAGTTGGATATTGATAAGATTTACTTAACAATAGCAAGGACCAACTAAACAAAGAACTTTTTACAATGAAAAAAAACTATGGATTTAGTCTAATAAATCCCCCCTAGAAAATTTTTTAATAAACTTAGTTTTTAAGGAAATCTTTGTATTTATTCTTAAACCTTTGAACTCTTCCTTCAGTGTCTAATATTTGTGATCCTAATTCACCTCTATAAAAAGGATGACATTCGGAACAAACATCTAACCTGAAACTATCTACTGTTGAATATAATTTATGTTCAGCACCACAAGCGCATTTAACCGTTATAAGTTTCATTTCTGGATGTATACCTTGTTTCAATCTCAACACTCCTTAATTGATATTTCTTTCTGTCATATTATAGCATAATTTGCTGAATATGTCAAACAAAATATACCCTACCTTATTACTCGAAAAAACAATATCTTGACTATGTGAAGAATAATTATATATCAATTTCTATTCTTATGGAAAGCATAATTGGGTAAATTTTCAACTCTTTCTCTGATAAAGTTAACAGTTTTTTCGACTAGTCTTTGAGTTAGGAGATCTTTTAATTCCAGCTCAAAAGAATGTTCACCTTTAGGGTGCGTTAATAATACAGAATTTACTCCTTGCTTTTTTAATTCTTCGTAAAATTTTACCGAACTGTTCAATGGAACAGTGGAATCTTTTTCTCCATGTATCAGCATGGTGGGAAGCATTCTTTCCGAAATATAATTAATTGGGGAAAAGGCTTTATAATCTTCATATTTGTTTTTTGGGGTTCCTTTCATTGTAGTTGTCACAGCAAACTGGGCAAACAAAGAATCAACTTGTATATTCCACAAATCTAATAAATCTGTGGGAGAATACCAAGCGACCACTCCTTTTATACCTTCTAACTCTTTAGTGTGATTGAAATAACTATGATATGCAGCGTAATAAAGAGAAAGAGTTCCTCCTGCAGAAGTTCCCATTAATACAATTTTATCTTTATCGATGTTTAGATTGTGATAGTTTTCTCTAATATAATTCAAGGCACTGCTGTAATCTTCTATTAGATCTTCAAATTTGTAAAAGTATCCATATCGATAGTCAATTGCTACTACAGCAAAACCTTTGCCTGACAAGTACTTTGCCCAGGAAGTCACACTAGAAAGTTTCCTGCTTCCTGTTACCCATCCTCCACCATGTGCGAAAAAAACTACAGGATATTTATTTTTTGGCTTTGAAGGATAGTAAATATCTAGTTTTAAAGGCAAGTTGGCTTTTTTGTATTCTATCGTTATAGGACCCTTATAAGAATTTTTTTTGGTTTCTAAAGGAAGATTTCCGAAGACGGATTTTTTTAAGCTTTTGATATTAAATAGTATTATGAAAAAGGCTGCAACCAAGAAATTCCAAAACATCATAATGAATAAAATAAGCAACCCTAAAATCTTAATTATTTTTTTCAATGAAAGATAAGAAAACCGTCTTTCATTATTTTTCTCAAATTTGTCTTCATTCAAATCATCATTAATTCAAACCACCCCATTTTTTAGAGGTTATCTCTGTTAATGACAAAAATGTCAGATTCAGAGTGATAATTTGTGAAAAAAATAAATTTTTTGTCGGGAGAATAGCTTGGATAAAAGCTATCGTTTGTTATAGATTTTGAAACGTTATTTTTTTGGCCGTTTATATATTCATTAATTGTAAAATATCTTCCGTTGAATTCAGAATAAACAAGTAATTCTGATCCATTAGACCAATTATCAGTTTGGTAAGTATCGTTAGTTAAAATATGAATCTTATTATTTTCATCCATATAATAAATGTTCATATCAGCATTTTTCGAGTCTACAGCATAAAAGCTTATTTTATTTCCATCCCACTTTACTGGACGGAACTTTAATAGATTCTTTGAGTCGGTAAGTTTTTCTAACTTATCAAAATATATATCATACATCCATACCTCAGTCGATTGTCCAGAATCTTCCTCCATAGTGAATATTAATAAAGTATTATCATAAAAATAAGGTGAATACGCATTTTTATCCGAAGGACTTATTCTATTTATGCTTTTTGTCTTTAAATCATACAAAACTACATCCCACTTACCGAACATTGTTGTTTGAAATGCAAGGAGTTCGTTATTTGGAGAGATATCAGGGAAATACTCTGCAGAATATTCCAAAGAAATTTTATCTTCTGAACCGTCTTCAAAATCAAATATATAAACTTCTCGATTTCCAATGTATCGATCACTAATAAAATATAGCTTATTATCTTGGAAGATAGGATATTCATCTACTCCTTTCCAAAATGTTAATTGCAGAACATCCCAACTCTCATCGTATAAAAATCTTTGAAAAGATATTGTTTCAAGAGTTTTAACAGAAAATCTCTCTACCCAATCACTAGTTTCACCTGTGAAATCTGAGTAAGAAAACCCCCCACCTTGAAAATATCCAAAAGCGATACTAATATTTTCTTTTGAGTTTGTAAATATATTCAATATTACGTCATAATCGCTTGTATATGTAGAATTTGACATAGCTTTTTCTATTTGAATATTATACATGTAATTACCTATACTTCTTATCTTTTCAGCAATTTGATTGGTAATCCAAGAATCATCATTTAAATAAATTAACATACTGTCTTTGGAAAGATTTGCAGTAAAAGATATTAGGACCATTGTTATAAAAAAGAAAGTATTAAATATTTTTTTTGACATTATTTTTTCACCCTAAGTTTACTTTTTGAAATGTCTTATAGTGTGAGCACGAACCCTCTTGACATTTAATTATGTAAGATTCATAATTTTGATGATATTTTTCTAAAATGATAACCATATATGGAAAGAGTTATAAACTTTGGAAATGCTTGAGGTTTTTTAAAAAGACCCCAGAAAAAAGTCTTCCAGTAATGCTTCCTTTCTTTTCCAAAAATTCCCAAAACAAAAATGGATTTAATAAATGCTTTTATTTCTTGAAGTCCTATTTTTGGTTTTGAATTATTAGGTGCTATGTAATTCACTAGAAATTTTTTCATTCTCGCGTAATAGTATTTTGGAGAATAAAGCTTATTCATCAGATTTTTGTAGTTATTTATTAAAAAATCAAAATTCATTTTTGGTATAATATTCGTATTGACGTCAACGTTGTTACCGCTAATTTCCCCTTTTAGTCTATTCTCTTTTAAAAGTCTGTTATAAAGTTCGCTTCCTCTTGGAGCATTTAATATACCAACCATAGCAGTTACTATACCATTATTTTGTATAAATTCAAACATTTTATCAAATATCGTAGGCTTATCATTATCAAAACCTACAATAAATCCTCCTTGAATTTCAAAACCATGACTTTGTATCTTCTTTATCGATTCCTGAAGATCTTTTTTTAAATTTTGATACTTATTTGCTTCTTTCAAACTATCAACATCAGGCGTTTCTAAACCAATAAAAACCCTATCAAAACCGGCATCATGCATTAAATTCATTAATTCATCATCATTACTAAAATCAATCGAAACTTCTGTATAAAAAGAGAATGGGTAATCATGTTCTTTCTGCCATTTGATTATTTCAGGAAGGATTTCTTTTTTCAATTTAGATTTATTTGAAATGAAGTTATCATCAACAAAAAAAACTGATCTTCTCCAACCTGTCTCATATAAAGTTTGCAGTTCGTAGATCACTTGTCTATCGTTTTTTGTTCTAGGTTTCTTCCCATTCAAAGCACTAATATCACAAAATTCACAGTTATAAGGACAACCCCTTGAGTATTGTATACTCATTGATCCATACTTTTTTATGTTCAACAGGCTCCAACGAGGGGGAAGAGTCTTTCCAATATCGCAAAAATTTGGTTTTGCATAATATCTTTTCAGAGATTTTTCTTGCATATCGTTTACAAGTTCTTCCATTATTTCTTCTGCTTCCCCTAGGACGAAATAATCAACAGAGTCTTGGAAAGTATCTGGTTCCATTGTAAATAAAGGTCCACCAGCAACTATAGGAATTTTCAAGTCGTTACAAATTTTAATAACTTTTTTAGCTGATTCTCTTTGAACAGCCATAGCACTAATAAAAATATAGTCAGAATTAACTATATCTTCTATTTGTAGTTTCTGATAATTCATATCTATTAATTTAACATTCCATTCCTTAGGTAAATACGAAGCAATAGTTAACAATCCTAATGGAGGTAAAGCGGCACTTTTTGAAATAAATTTAAGAGCATGTTTAAAACTCCAAAAAGTTTCAGGGTATGAAGGATAAACCATCAATATATTCAAAAATATCATCCCCTTCACTAGTCGATTCAAAAGTTGGAATTTCAATAATTATAATTTAATTATATCATATTTATCGTAAAATATTTGTTTTCGGGTTAGATCATATTAAATGTCCGTGAAAACAATTGGTTAGATCATAATTAGATGTCTTTGAAATGATAACATATCCTTGACTCTTTTTAAAGGGGGCAAGGAAAATTAGCGGCATTTGATATCGAACGAACCGGAGGGCTCCACCATTCCGCCTCGAAAAGTGGAATTAAAGCCAATTCCCCTTCAAAATGGGGAATAAAAATCAACAGACCTCTCAAGATTGGAATTAAAGGTAAATCTTTTGCAATTTGAAAAAAAATAGTTTTGAAATTTAAATATCATTCCATTTGATAAAAGAACTGACTAATATAAATTTAGGAAACGTTTTCATTGTTTTAAAATAAGAATGATAAAATTCTTTCGACAGATTTTTACTTGAGGAGGATAAAGAGTGTTTATAGGATATCATATATTAATTAAATTCTTCAAAAATGGAGATAAAAAAAACGAATACACCAATAGAAAGTTATAAATATTATGAAAAGAATGCAATCAACGGGGACCTTCAAGGTATTATTCAAGAGCTAGATTATTTAAAAGAGTTAGGAATAGATTTGATATATCTTGGTCCTATTTTCAAAAGCGATACAACCCATGGATATGACGTTACAAATTATTTTTCAATCGCTGAGCACATTTCTGATGTTTCAGAAGAAGTATCAAGGAAGATTCTTATTAATTTTTTAGAAGAAGCACACAAAAGAGGTATAAAAGTTATACTTGATTTAGTATTAAACCATGCTTCTAAAGAGTTTGATTTTAATTCAGTTCCAGAAGATTTAACAGTAAGTGTAGAACCACCTCAATCTCCTCAAGAAGAAAGATGGCAAAGGTCTTTTATTTTTTGGGATTTAAACGATAAAAATACTAAAGAGTTTTTGATAAAAGTTGGTGAATATTGGCTTAAAAACTTTGATATCGATGGTTATAGATTAGATCATGCCTTGGGTCTTCCACTAGATTTTCTTGAAGAGTTTCTAAGTAGGATGAAAAAAATAAAAAAAGATGTAATTGTTATCGGAGAAGTTTGGGAAGATGAAGGGAATAAAGTTAAAAATTTCCAACTTCTAAAAAGATTTAAGGGTAGAGATGCCCAAAGATTCACAAGTTTATTTGATTTTGCTACATACGATACCATAAAAGAAATAATAGGTATGAAAAAAGGAAGCTTGAAAGATTTGTACGATCAAATAATTTTGTCTAATAAACTTAATGAAAAGGAATTTCAACTAACCTACTTTATAGAGAATCATGACTTACCTAGATTTATAGATATTTGCAAAGATGTTGAAGACTTAAAAATCGCGCTTGGATTATTGATGAGTCTAACAGGGAATATAATATTAGAATATGGGAACGAAATTGGTTTGCAAGGTGATGCGACTATACTGCATTTTAGTGAGAGTGGGAGGGTTCCAATGAAATTTAAAGAAGAATGGAACCAATCGGAAAAAGAAATGTTTGAGTACAGTAAAAAACTTATATCACTTAGAAAAAACAATCCAGCTTTAACCTGTGGGGAATATGATTTAAGAGAGGCAAATGGAGATGTACTTATTTTTGAAAAAAAGAGTTTTGATAACCGGGTTATTGTTTTAATAAACAGAGGAAGAGAAAAATACAAAACAAATAAAACGTACTTAGATATAATAAGCAATAAAAAAATTTCAAGTTTTTATAAAGGGATATACTACCTGAAAGATATTTAAAATATGTTTTTTAATTCAACCAACTTATTTATTGATAAGATTCCATTATCGGTTGGTTGAGTTTTGTTTTGATGATTTTTAAACCAAATAGCTTTCATTCCATATTTTAAAGCAGGTAAAATATCATTTTCTAAATCATCACCTATATACAAAATCTCTTCTTTAGATTTTTTAGCTACAGTTACTGCATATTCAAATATTTTTTCATCTGGTTTTGGTACTCCAACGTCATCGGAACTTACCAAAATATTGAAGTAATCAATTATTTGAGAACTTTTCATTTTGGTCATTTGGATATTTTTAAAACCGTTGGTTAGAATACCCAATTCATAATTTTCCTTTAAATAATCTAAAACTTCAAAAGCGCCCTCTACAAGATGTCTTTGTTGGGCTAAAGTTTTTAAGTAAAAATCGTTCATCTCTCTTACTAAACCTTCCTTATGTTTGATTTTTAAGGCGTTTAAAGTAATTTCAAAGCGAAGTAATTTCAGATCATCTTGACTTATTTCTTTATTACGATACATTTCCCATAATTTAGAATTTATTTTAAGGTAAGAATCTATAAAATCTTCAAGTGACGTTTTCATGAATATTTTATGGTAATTGTGAAATACTTTATTCAAAGTTTCTTTTGAATTTTTTTCAAAATCCCACAAAGTATGATCTAAGTCAAAATAAATCATTTTAACCTGATCCTTCAAAATATCACCTCTTACATTTAATTACAGGCAAAATTAATTGTTATTTTTTTTTGTTCTTAACTCTTTTGTTTCGTGTAAATAGACGAAATTTTGTGTTTTACTTTCACATATAATGAGTATCCTTATAATTCTGACTGCAGAATTTTCAAAAGAAGCCTCTTGCAGACACATAAATGGAATGTTATTTAAATCTAATTTTTCTCTAAGTATAGTTGCGGGATTTAAGCTTTTGATATCAGGTGTTACAGAAAATATCACAGAGATGATATGCATAATATCATTGTTTTCAATTATTTTATTCCACAATTCTAAGACCTTTTCAGTTAATTCAATCGGATGATCTTTGCTTAAGGATGTTGCTCCTCTTATTCCAACTATTTTATAATCAAGGTTCATAAATCATCCCCGCTTCAATTAGTTTTTGATTGCAAATCCAGCTCTCTTTTTACAAATACTGATTTATAAAACTCTAATTCGTCACCTTTTGAAAAATCTTCATAATTTTCAAATTGAATACCGCATTCTTTGGGAGCTTCTACTGACTTAACTTCATCTTTGTAGTGTTTTAAACTCTTTATCTTTACATCTGCTATTAGAGATCCATTTCTATAGATTCTTACACCACCGTCTCTTTGAACATGCCCTTCATTTAACTGTACCCCCGCAATTTTTCCTACACCTTTTATTTTAAACTCTTCTTTCAATATTCCGTTACCAGTAATTTCTTCTTGTTCAACAGGCTCTAACATACCTTCCAAAGCTTTCTTAATATCATCTATAAGATCAAATATAATATTATATCTACGAACTTCAATTCCTTCGGCTTCAGCCATTTTTAATGACTTTGAATCTGCTTTGACTCTGAAGCCCATTACGACTGCATCAGAGGCAGAAGCTAGCATAATATCGCTTGTGCTTATGGGGCCTATTCCAGCATGGACAACATCGATTTGTATATCAGGATTTTCAAATTTTTTGATTGCATTTTTCAATGCTTCTATCTCTCCATAAGTACTTGCTTTAAGCAATATATTTAGTTTTTTCTTTTCCTCTTCTTCCATTTTTTGCATAATGTCCTCAAGTCTCACATGTCTTTTGGAAGGAATCTTACTTTGATCTTTTTCCTTCTCCTTGATCTCTTCAGATATAGATCTAGCTTCATCCTTGGAATCTACAACATAGAAAATAGAGTGGATATTAGGAACTTCATTGAAACCCAATACTTGTACTGGCGTTGAAGGGTCTGCCTCTTTTAAACTTTGACCTTTATCATTGACAATTCTTCTAACTCTCCCGAAGGTTGAACCAGCAACAAAATCATCACCAACTTTTAGCTTTCCATCTTTCACAATAACAGTTCCCAAAGGCCCCATTGCTTTATCGATCCTACTCTCTATTATAACAGCTCTGGCAGGTCCATCAGGAATGCATTTAATTTCTTGCATCTCAGCAACTAAAATTATCATTTCTAGTAATTCGTCTATTCCTTTTCCAGTTTTCGCTGATATGGGGACGGTTATTGTATCTCCTCCCCAATCTTCAGGAACTAAATTCAATTTAGAAACCATTTGTTGTTTTGTCAAATCTAAATTCGCATTAGGTTTGTCTACCTTGTTTATGGCCACTATTATAGGAACGTTAGCATTTTTAGCATGATTGAAAGCTTCGATAGTTTGAGGCATAACACCATCGTCTGCTGCAATAATAAGTACGACTATATCTGTTACTTGAGCACCTCTTGCTCTCATTTCTGTGAAGGCTTCGTGCCCGGGTGTGTCTATAAATGTAATTTTATGATCATTGTATTCTATTTGATAAGCCCCGATAGATTGAGTGATTCCTCCTTCTTCTTTTTCAGCAACCTTTGTGTTTCTTATTTTATCTAAGAGTGTAGTTTTTCCATGATCAACGTGTCCCATAACAGTAACAACTGGTGGCCTTAAGACCAGTTTGTCTTTATTACTTTCATAAATCTCCTTCCATCTGTTAGAAAGAATAGTTTCTAAATCAGATATATTTGTTTCTTGTGTTTCTTTTTGTTCCTCTTCAAAGTTTAGAAGAATATTGTAATTTAAAGCAATATTTTCAGCAGTTTTCACGTCTAATTTTTGACCCGGTCTAAGGGCTATACCTTTTATGAACATATCTTTTATAATTTCTGTTTGAGAAATACCAACATATTTCGATAAAGTTTCAAGAGTTAAATCTGTAGGAGAAATTGTTACTTCTCTAATTGGTTTTTCTTCTTCTATAGTTTGTTTGGTTTGTTTTTCAGGTTTTGAAACTTTCTTTTTTTGTTTATCTTCTTCTTCTTCTTGTTTTTTTGGCTTTTTCTTTAATTGACGTTCTTCTTCTATAAGATCTCTTATAGCCTCAACAGTCTCATCTTCAATTGTGCTCATGTGGCTTTTAACAATAATATTTAGTTCCTCCTCTAAGAATTCAATTAGTTCTTTAGAATTCATTCCTAATTCTTTTGCAACTTCATATACTCGGGTCTTACCCACCTATAAAACACCTCCACTGGAAATTAACTTAAGTATTCCCTCTACAATATTTTCATTCTTAATCCCTATTATACTCACATTTACTTTACCAAGTAATTTAGCAAATTCAAACTTATTTTTATTTATTTCAATGTATGGAACATCAAAGATTTCACAATGTTTTATTATATCTAACTTAACTCTGGCGCCAGTATCTCGAGGTATTATGATCAACTTTTTGTTTTGATATGATTTAATATAGCTTCTTAAACTTTTTTTCCCATAAAGAATCTGACCAGCTCTTGCTGCTAAACCTATCAAACCAAGTATCTTTTGTTCTGTAGATTCGTGCAATTTTCTTGACTTTCTCCTTTATATATATTTTTCCCATAACAATTATAACACCTTATAGAGTTCAGGCAAAATAATTTTGAAGTTGTTTCTATTAGACATGTTAATTTATGATGGAATAAATATATATAGATAAAAATTGTCTCTTATTAAAATATAAAAAATATGATAAAATAATAAATAATAAGAAAATTTTCACAAAATTTAAGAGGAGGGATTTTTGTGGCAAAACTTGTTAAAAAGAATTATCTTATGGCACCAGGTCCAACACCAGTTCCGATCGATGTTTTATTAGAAGGTGCAAAAGATACAATCCATCATAGAACGCCTCAGTACTTAGATATCCAAAATAAAGCTTTGGATAATCTCAAGTATTTGTTTCAAACAGAAAGTAACGTTTACTCATTATCTTCTTCAGGAACAGGTGCTATGGAAGCTGCAGTGGCTAATTTGGTTTCACCAGGTGATAAGGTTATTGCTGTAAACGGAGGAAAATTTGGTGAAAGATGGTGTGAGTTATGCAACACCTATGGTGCTAATTTGATTCAAATAGATGTAGAGTGGGGGAAATATCTTAGGCCAGAAGAAATAAAGAAAGTATTAGAAGAAAATCCTGATGTAAAAGCTGTTTTTACTACATTAAGTGAAACTTCTACAGGTGTAGTTAATCCTATTAAAGAAATTGCTGAAGTAGTTAAAGATACTGACGCTGTTTTAGTTGTAGATGCTATTTCTGGAATGTTAGCAGAACCATTAAAGATGGATGAATGGAACGTAGATGTTGTTGTAACTGGGGTTCAAAAAGGATTCATGATGCCACCAGGAGTTGCAATGATTGCTTTAAGTGATAAAGCTATGAGGTTGGTAGATGGTTGTACAAGTCCTAGATATTACTTTGATTTGAGGGCATACAAAAAAAGCTACCCTGATTCACCTTACACACCTCCAGTTAACCTCATATATCAACTTGTAGAATCTACTGAAAGCCTTAAAAATGAAGGAATAGAAAATATATGGGAAAGACATAGAATATTGGCGGATGCAACTAGAGCCGCGGTTATAGCTATGAACTTAGAAATTTTTGCTGAAAGGCCAGGAAACGTTCTAACTTCTATAAAAGTTCCTGAAAATATTGATGGAAAAGGAATAGTAAAATTCTTAAGAGATGATTGGGGAGTAACTTTTGCTGGTGGACAGTCAAAATTAAAAGGAAAGATTATAAGAATTGCTCACTTAGGATACATGTCAAAATTTGATATTATAATCGCTATAAGTGCTTTAGAAATGGCATTGAAAAAGTTTGGTTATGCTATTGAATTAGGCACAGGAGTAAAAGCAGCTGAAGAAGTTTTCATGAAAGAGGGGGTATAGAAAATGTTGAAAATTCATATAAATGATCCATTGGATGAAGATGCTTTACGGAAGTTGAAAAATGATCTTCCAAATGCTGAAATAACTTCTGAATATTTTGATAAAGAAGTTTTAAAAGAAAAGATTAAGGATTACGACGTTTTAATAGTAAGAAGTGCGACTAAAGTTACAAAAGATATGTTAGAAAATGTAGATAAGTTAAAGATTATTGGAAGAGCAGGTATGGGATTGGATAACATTGATGTCGAAACTGCTAAAGCAAAAGGTATAAAAGTTTTAAATACCCCTGGGCAAAACTCACTTTCAGTTGCTGAATTAGTTTTAGGAATGGTTTTAGATATTTATAGACATATTACAAGAGGGACGGTTGGGCTTAGAGAGGGGAAATGGGAAAAGAAACAACTAAAAGGGTTAGAATTATCGAAAAAAACTTTTGGTATAATTGGATTTGGTTACGTGGGGAAAAATCTAGCAAATCTTTTAAAAGGTTTTGAAACAGAAACGTTGATTTATGATTTGGTAAAATTAACAGAAGAAGAAATAAAAGAATACAAAGTTAAACAGGTTTCTTTGGAAGAGTTACTGAAAAATTCAGATGTTATTTCACTACATGTTCCTAAGAACGATAAGACCTATCATATGATTAGTGATGAACAATTTGAAGAAATGAAAGAGAAGGTTGTTATAATAAATGCGGCAAGAGGCGGAGTATTAGATGAAAAAGCTTTATTGAAGTATTTAAAAAACGGTAAAGTTCTCGGTGCAGGACTCGATGTTTTCGAAGAAGAACCTCCTACGTCTGAATTTTATAAAGAGCTTCTTTCCATGCCAAATGTTGTCGCAACACCTCATATTGGGGCTTCAACTGATGAAGCACAAGCAAGGGTAGGAATTAATATAGTTGATAGAGTAGTTGAAGAAGTTAAAAAGCTTAATTAATTCAAGAAACATTTTCTTCTTCAAATATTCTTAATTTTATTTTTAATTTCTTTATGATTCTTATATGATATAATCACAAAGGTTTGATGTTTTGAAGTAGTAGGATATAACCTAGAATCATCTTACAAAATACTCGGAGGTGCAGATATGAAGATAGTTATAGACAAAGAAGCTTGTATTGGAGATGCTATTTGCGAAAGTTTATGCCCAGATGTTTTTCAAATGGCAGATGATGGTAAAGCAGAGGTTATTGATGAACAAAGTGATGCTCCATGTGTTCAAGATGCTATTGATGCTTGTCCTACAGAAGCTATAAGTATTGAAGAGTAAAATTAAGTAACAAGAAAGTTTTATATTAAATCGGGGAATATTCCCCGATTTTTTTATATATTTTTTATTTTTAAATATTTTATAGTATAATCTGATTAGCCCTTTTGTATCTAAATTTTCTTTTTCTTTTACATTTTTTGTTTTGTTATAATGTTAACAAAAAAATAGGGGCGAAGTTTTTATTGCGGAGGGGTTGAGATGGAAAATGCAAAGGTATTTGTTGTAACCTCGGGGAAAGGCGGAGTCGGGAAAACTACTATTGTAGCTAATTTAGGTTCAACTTTAGCAAAAAAAGGTTATAATGTTTGCCTTATAGATGCAGATATCGGACTGAAAAATTTAGACTTGATATTGGGATTAGAAAATAGAGTTGTTTACACTATAATTGATGTTGTAAACGGTAATAAGACCGTTATGGAGGCGTTAGTAAGACATAAAAAGTTAAAAAACCTCTCATTGTTAGCTTCGTCTCAGATCGCTAATAAAGATATGATATCTCCTGATGATATGTCCAATATAATTTCAAAGTTATCAAAACACTTTCATTACATTATCATTGATTCTCCAGCAGGAATAGAAAGAGGTTTTCAGAATGCTGTATCGGCTGCACAGCATGCAATTGTGATCACAACTCCTGATCTTACGGCTATAAGCGATGCTGACAGAGTAGTAGGGTTGCTTGAAAATCAAGGCTACAATGATGAGAATATTTCATTGATAGTTAATAGGTTAAAGTTAAGACTTGTAAAGCGAAATGAAATGCTTTCTGCTGATGATATAAAAGAAGCTCTGGCTTTAAACTTGTTAGGTGTTATTCCTGATAGCGAGGAAATACTTCTTTCTTCAAATGAAGGGATACCAATTTCTGAGAACCCGAACGGAAAGCTTTATTCAGTTTTTAACAATATTTCTGATAGAATTTTAGGGAAAAATGTTCCTATAGAAAAAGATTTTGCGGGGTTTGATCGTGATTCAGAAAGTTTTTTTGAGTTGCTTAAAAGAATTTTTTCAAGAAGAGGGTGAGAGATAAATGTGGCCCTTCAAGAAAAAAAAATCTAAAACGCGTGAAACAGCTAAAAAAAGAATGAATTCTTTATTAACAACTTCGGATAGAAAAAATGGCAGTAGTGGCCAGCTTAGATTTGAAAACGTAAGTGAAGATGAATTAGATTATGTAATTGATTACATAAAAGATTATGCAGTTAAGCATCTTTCTGTAAAAAAAGAAAATGTAAAAGTGCATGTGTCTAAAGAAGGCAATTCTATAACGATTGTTGCGAATATTATCTACCAATAACTACTGAAAAGGAGGTCAAGAGAATGTTGTTTAAATATTCCATAAATAGTCATAGAAGAGAAGAATTGATTGATATAACTCATTATGTAAAAGAATGTGTAAAGAAATCAAAAATTGAAAAAGGAATCGCAGTTCTTTTTGTTCCTCACACAACTGCCGGAGTAACTATTAATGAAAACGCTGATCCCTCAGTACAAAAAGACATAACAACATTTTTATCTCAAAAAGTACCGAAAAGCAACAATTATTCTCATCTTGAAGGTAATGCTGACTCTCACATAAAATCGAGCCTTATAGGTCCATCGATATCTTTGATTATTGAAGAGGGAAACCTAATCTTAGGTACGTGGCAAGGAGTTTATTTTTATGAATTTGATGGCCCAAGAAACAGAAATCTCTTGATAAAAATTTTAGAAGGATAAATATTAACAAAAAAAATAATATATTATGCGAAATTAGCTGAGAAGATCTCAGCTTTTTTTATTTCTATTTTTCATAGGAATAGCAGCTAAGAAAATTAAAATTCATATAAAAAGTTGAATATAAAAAAAGAATGTAGTATAATTAATAATATTGCCTTGAAGTTTCAGAAATATTATATTATATATAATAATATATGAAGATAATTTCATTGTCCGTTAATTCTATGAAATAAATTTCATTTATGTTTAATATATATTTACTTAAAGGAGGGGTTATTTATGAAAAAGGGATTTTTTATCGTTTTTTTGGTGTTAGTTTTAACGATGGTTATGTTTGGAGAGGAAGTTATTAAAATTGGTATTAATTTTGAACTTACTGGTCCTGTTTCAGGATATGGACAGATGTCAAGAGACGGAGTTTTACTAGCTAACAAAGTAAAATCGACTGTTAATATAGGAGGACAAGAAGTTAAGATTGAACTAGTTACTGTAGATAACAAGTCAGATAAAGCAGAATCAGCAAACGCTATTAGAAGATTAATTGATCACGATAAAGTTGTTGCTGTTATTGGTCCAGCCACAAGTTCTGCTGCTTTAGCAGCAGCATCCATTGCAGAAGAAAAACAAATTCCAATGGTGGTTAATACAGCAACAAACCCTTTGGTCGCGCAAAACAGAAATTATGTTTTTAGAACATGTTTTGAAGATACTTTGCAGGGAGCATTGCTTGCTCAATTTGCTTGGGAGGAACTAGGAGTTAGAAACGTAGCAATAATGATTGATGTTGCCCAAGATTATGTTGTAGGTCTTGCTAATTATTTTAAAAGAGCTTTTGTTGCTCGTGGAGGTACAACATTTGATGAATTCTATACAACTGGAGATCAAGATTTTACAGCTCAGCTAACAGATGCACTTTCAAAGAAACCAGACACTATTTTTATGCCGGGTTACTATGCTGAAATTGCCTTAATTTGTAAACAGGCAAGAGATTTAGGATATACTGGACCATTTTTTGCAGGAGACGGAGCAGATGCTCCAGAATTGATAGAAATAGGTGGAACTTACGTTGAAGGTTTGTCTTATACAACATATTTTCACGAAGACGCCGAGCTCTCCCCAGCGACAAAATCGTTTGTTGAAGAATATCAAAAAGAATACAGGAGAAGGGCAGATGCTTTTGGTGCGCTAGCTTATGATGCTTACATGGTAATCGTTAATGCCATAGAAAAGGCTCAATCATCAGATCCGGTTAAAATTAGAGAGGCAATTGCAAAAACTGAAAATTACCCTGGTGTAGCTGGAACCATAACTTATCCGCAAGGTTCGGGAAATCCTATTAAACCCGCTGTAATTAATATGGTAGAAAACGGTAAGTTTGTTTTTAGAACTGTTGTAAATCCATCTATTTAAATAATATTTTTTATTTATTAGGCCATCTTTAAAAGGATGGCCACTATATTTAGTTTGTCTTTGAAAGGGTGATATTTTGACAATTCAAATGTTTTTTCAACATTTAGCCAATGCAATATCGCTTGGAGGTATATATTCTCTTATAGCAATTGGATATACTATGGTCTATGGTATTTTAAATCTTATTAATTTTGCACACGGTGATATTTTTACCTATAGTATGTATTTTGCATTTTACGCTGTTACTTTGTTTTTGTTCCCTTGGTGGGCATCTTTTATACTAGCAATAGTTTTAACTGCATTGCTGGGAGCTGCAATTGAAAGAGTTGCCTACAGGCCATTGAGGAAAGCAAATGCTCCAAAAATATCTGGTTTGATAACTGCAATAGGTATTTCTTTCTTTTTGCAAAATTTTGCCGTCGTTGTGTTTGGAGGAAGGGCAAAGTCTTTTAATCCACAAATAGGAGTTTATCCCACTCAGTTTGCTCAGGTGATAAACTTAAAGGGTATAAGAATTCCCTTGTTGACTTTCATTATAATAGGGGTCACCATTTTCTCTCTTTTGATTTTGGTATGGATTGTTTATCGTACTAAACCAGGAATGGCTATGAGGGCAGTATCAAAAGATGTTACAGCTTCAAAATTAATGGGAATAAACACTGATAGAACCGTGTCTCAAGCATTTATGTTGGGTTCAGCTTTAGCCGCAGTTGGAGGGATTTTATGGGCGATGAAATATCCTCAAATCTATCCTTATACAGGGATGATGCCAGGTTTAAAAGCTTTTATTGCAGCAGTAGTAGGAGGTATAGGAAGCATCCCTGGAGCAATGTTAGGGGGCCTTATTTTAGGAATTTCAGAAATAATGATAGTTGCATTTCTCCCAACAATGGCAGGTTATAGAGATGCTATAGCTTATATAATTTTAATATTAATACTTTTAGTGAAGCCAAATGGAATCTTAGGTGTTGAAATAGGAGAGAAGGTGTAATTTTGGAAAAAACATTATCTTTTAAATCAAAGTTCATTATGACAATTTTGTTTATTTTGTTTATTTTTTTATTATTACTGTTGGCCAATAATAAAGCCAGTGGTTACGTGGTATTGATTTTGAATCTTATGGCTATTAATATCATTTTTGCGGTTAGTCTCACTTTTATTAACGGTATTACTGGAATTTTTTCTTTAGGGCACGTCGGTTTCATTGCAATAGGAGCCTACGTATCATCTATTTTAACGCTTTCTCCAGCTCAAAAAGAAATGAGTTTTTTAATTAAACCTCTTATATACCCATTGAATGTAATTCAGATACCTTTTTTACCGTCAATAATTATAGCTGGACTTGTTGCAGCGGCTTTTGGATATTTAGTTGCTGCTCCTTCACTTAGATTGATTGGAGATTATCTGGCAATTGCTACATTAGGGTTGGGAGAAGTAGTAAGAGTTGTGGCAAATAATACATGGGCGATTACAAACGGAGCACTAGGTTTGAAAAGTATTCCCCAATACACAAACTTATGGTGGACTTGGGGATTTGCCTTACTAACGGTTGTTTTCATATCGAGTTTAATTAATAGCAGTTATGGAAGAGCATTAAAAGCGATAAGAGAAGACTCTGTAGCTGCTAAATCAATGGGGATAAACGTTTTTTCTCATCAAGTGGTTACCTTTGTCATTGGTTCTTTCTTTGCAGGGATAGGTGGGGCATTGTGGGCACATCTTATTACAACTATTGATCCGAAATCTTTTATGTTTGCGAAAACTTTTGAAATATTGATAATGGTAGTTATAGGAGGACTAGGAAGTATAAGTGGTGCAATAATTGGTGCATCACTGTATACTGTAGGTTTAGAGTTTCTTAGGGTTTTAGAAGAACCAATGAGGATTGGGCCTATTTATATACCAGGCATACCTGGAATGCGAATGGTAGTTTTGTCATTAATTTTGATAATTATAATGTTATTCTGGCGAAGAGGTATTATGGGAAGAAATGAGATAACTTGGGAAGGAATACATAAACTTATACAAAAAATAAAGAAAAAATAAAGAAATTATTATTTAATTCTTGTTTTAACGTTTTATCTACTGGGAGGACAATTTATGAATAATTCAAAAGACTCTAATAATATATTGGAATTAGACAGTGTAACTAAAAAATTTGGTGGATTAATAGCAGTAAATAATTTTAATGGATGTTTAAAAAAAGGAGAGCTATTAGGTTTGATTGGTCCTAATGGGGCTGGGAAGACAACGCTTTTCAATTTAATTACAGGGCTATATACCCCAGAAGAAGGGGAAATAAAGTTGAAAAACACTGTAATTAATACAAAAAAACCTCACGAAGTTACACAATTAGGTATAGCAAGAACTTTTCAAAATATTCGTTTGTTTCAGGATATGACAGTTTTAGAAAATGTGTTGGTATCCCAACATCTCAGATTTAAAAGTTGGATTTGGTTATTAAAAAGTGTATTCAAAACTCCAGATGTTCTGAAAGTGGAAAAAGAAATGCAAAAAAAAGCCTGGGATATTTTAGATGAAGTTGGTTTAGCCATATATGCTAACGATAAAGCAAACTCTTTACCTTATGGTTTACAAAGAAAGTTGGAAATTGCAAGGGCTTTGGCCACAGGAGCTGAATTATTATTGCTAGATGAACCTGCAGCAGGGATGAATCCTAATGAAACTAGTGAATTAATGGAATTTATAAAGCATATTAAGGATCAATTTCAGCTTTCTATACTTATAATTGAACATGATATGAAGGTTATCATGGGAATATGCGAAAGAATTTATGTGTTAGATTATGGTAAAAAAATAGCTGAAGGAAACCCTGAAGAAATTCAAAAAAATCCTCAAGTTATAAAAGCTTATCTGGGTGAGGAGTTGTTTGTATGAACGCTGAAAATACAAATATAATAATGAAAATAATGGACATGGATGTACATTATGGAGCAATTCATGCAGTAAAAGGTATAAGCATGGAGATTAAAAATGGACAGATTACAACTCTTATAGGTTCAAACGGTGCAGGGAAAAGCACTACCTTAAACGCTATTATGAATACAATTAAAAAAAGTAATGGGAAGGTTGTTTTTGATGGTATAGATATCACCAATATAGAAACTGATAAAATAGTTTCTAAAGGAGTTGCATTAGTTCCAGAAGGTCGTAGGATATTTCCTAATCTTACAGTTTTAGAAAATCTTAGATTAGGGGCATATTCAAGAAAAGATGAAAATAAAATCAACGAAGATTTTGATTGGGTGTTAACATTATTTCCTCGTCTAAAAGAAAGGCTCAAACAACTTGGGGGGACATTATCTGGAGGGGAACAACAAATGTTAGCAGTGGCTAGGGGATTAATGTCAAGACCAAAAGTTCTTATGCTTGATGAACCATCCCTAGGTTTAGCTCCTATTTTAGTAAAAGAAGTTTTAGAAACGATTGAAAAAATCCGAGAAGAAGGAGTTACAATCCTATTAATTGAACAAAACGCTGTAGGGGCATTAAAAATAGCCAACTATGGGTATGTCTTAGAAACTGGGAAAATCGTTCTTGAAGGTCAAGCAGATAATTTGTTAAGTGATGATCAAGTGAAAAAAACATATTTAGGGATAGTTAAGTAAAAAATTAAAAACTAGTATAAATGATTTATATTTTTAAGCTTATTCTAAGCCTTTATTAAGTAAGTTTTAAGAACTTTCTATTATTATTCATCTGTACCAAATAAAAAAACATTACTTAATGGAGGTGTTGTTATGAAAAAGTTATTTGTTTCGATGTTTTTAGCTATTTTAGTGGTAGGTTCAATTTTTGCGCAAGGTGGTCCGGCAAGTAATTCTCCAATGTCTCAGGAACAAAGTTTTGCTGGGATACAAAATCAAAGGCAGATTCAAGATTCAGATACTCAAATGCTTAGAGATCAGGACAGGTTGCAGGAAAGATTGCTATGGGAAGATGTTTCCCCCGTAACAGTTACAGGGACTGTGAAGAGCACTGTTGATAACGAAGTATTTTTAACTATGAGTATCGAGGTAGACTCTGAAATTTATTCTTTAAGAGTTCCGAAAAGTTTTTTGGAAGAAGTAAAACCTGGTGAAAATATTGAAATAACAGGATACAAGGTTTCATTAAATGATAATAGAACTTTGGTTCCCTTAGAAATTAGGTATCAAGACAAAACAATAAGTATGGAACAATATAGAGAAAATATAAGAACCCAAGCTTTTGAAAGATATCAAAATAATGAACCAAATTATCAAAGGGAAAGAAATTATCAAGATTATAAAGATTTCCAGGACTTTAGACGATATCAACAGTATAAAGATTTCGAGGAGTATAAACGATATCAACAATATAAAGATTTTCAGAATTTCCAAGATTTTCAAAGATATCAGAATTATCAAAGATATAACCAACAAAGATATTATGATTGTCCTAATTACAATTAAATCTATTAACAAAAGTTAAAAATCGGGGGCCTAGTGAAATGCCCCATATCAAGTAGACACAAAAATTAATAAAAAACTATATACAATTGGATGCTCGGTTTCTGAAATCAACAGGAGCCAAGCATCCAAGTTTTTTCTGGGATCTATCTTCGTTATAAAATCGGTTCAATTCCCCTTCCTCGAAGGGGTGGATGCAGCGTTTTATGCTGCAGACGGGGTAATCACTCTTTANTTT
>NZ_AUPM01000011.1 GCF_003265365.1 Petrotoga sp. 9PW.55.5.1
CTATCGTGAGCATTATCGCTTTTTGGTTTTCTTCTATGAGTGTTGGTCCTAATGTGTCTTGCTGGATTTTTAATTGAGCCCTTTGTTCTTCTAGTAGGTTTAGTATTTCTACCCTCATTCCTTCCATTTCTTGGATTATCGGTTCTTGTGATTCGATTGCTGTAACTATTTGGTTGAAGGTTTCTTTAAAAGAGTTAACCATTACTTTGATTTCATCAAAGAGTTGAATTATTTCATCGGTAGTTAATCCATACTGCATGATTAATATTTGCGAGTCTAATTCATTAAACGCTCCTAAAATATTATTTTTATCCCCAACAGATTTTGAAGAAAAATACATAGAAGCTAGATATTCTAAGTTATCAAGTATCTGTAACGAGCTGTCTGAATAAAAAACAAGGGTTGAAACATTATTTTTTTGAGCTAAATTTTTAAAATTAGTAATAGCTTGTCTTAATTCATTAGATTTATTAGTGAAATCTTCATTTACCAGTCTTTCTTTCTCTTCATTTAATTGAACTATATGATTAAAAGAACTTTCATAGGTATTTATTCTATTTGCTATATTTTCTATTGCAGTTGAATCACCAGTTGTATTACTAAAATACACTTTTATTGAATCTATGTTTGAGTTAAAATCCTCTTTTATCCCTTCATCGTAATTAACTACGTAATCTTTTAATGCCAAAGAAGCTTCAAAAAAATTCATCTCAATTTCTGAAATCCCATTAGTTTCATCTGACATTTCTTTGTATCTACTTAGTCCTTCATTCGATGATATTAAAGAACTAATATTGAAAAAGATGGTCATTCCAAAAATTACTAAAATAACTACAATGATTGTTGTTATCCTTCCTTTAATACTAGCAAAAAACATATAAATTCCCCCTTTATTGATTTTTCTTTTCTTTTAATTATAATACAAAAAAAGCTAAAAAACAACCACATATTTGATATAATAAAAGCTATATATCAATTTTATTAACAGAATTTTATTAAAAATGTGGGGGTGTTCTAAGTTGAAAAAATTTTTTGTTTTATCTCTGATAATCCTTGGACTAATTTCTACTTTTGGGTTCAAAGTTACTATGGTTACGGACGCAGGAGGTTTAGGAGATAAATCTTTTAATGATGGAACTTGGGAAGGAGTGCAAAGAGCTATCAAAGAATTGGAAAACGTTGAAGGGAATGTAATTATTTCAAAAGAGCAAACTGATTACCTTCAAAATTTAAGCACAGCTGCAAAAGAATCAGAGGTAGTAATTGGCGTTGGTTTTTTAATGTCCGATGTTCTTTTTAAAGTTGCTGCACAATTTCCAGATACATATTTTATAGGAATAGATATAGAACCTTCTCCCAACCAACCCGTTCCGTCTAATTTAGCTCTCTACACCTTTAGAGAAGAAGAAGGTGGTTTTTTACTGGGATATTTAGCGGCTTCTATGACAAAAACTGATAAGGTTGGTTTTATAGGTGGATTAGAAATTCCTCCCGTTAAAAGATATGAAATCGGTTACCGTTCTGGTGTTAAAGCGTATAATCAAATTAAGGGTAAAAATGTAGATGTGATTACAGGGTATGTTGGAAGTTTTACAGATTCATCAAAAACAAAACAAATAGCTCTTTCCCAGTACAATTTTGGAGCTGATATTATCTTTACTGGAGTAAGTACGGGAGCTGTAATAGATGCTGCTAAAGAAACGGGTTCTACCTTTTACAGATTAGAACCTAATGCTTCTTTAAAAGATGTTATAGATAGCTACTATGAACAGGGCAGAGGGTATTTTGTAATAGGCTATGATATGGATCAAGATTATATGGCCCCAGGATACGTTTTAACAAGCTCTAGAAAAAAAGTCGATGTTGCTACTTTTGAAGGTATCAGATCGGCTATTTATGATAGAACATTTAATTCAGGGCATCAAGTTTTAGGAATAGCTGAAGATGGAATGGGAATTTCTCTTATGAAGTATACTAAGGGATTTGTTCCTAATGAAGTAATTGCCGAACTTTCTTACTTACAAAAAGTTGTAAAAGACGGGGATCTAATGGTTCCTAGTTCAGAAACACAATTCAATTCTGTGGATTTTAGTTATATTGAATTTCCTTTTTAATGATAATATTTTTTACATAGATAAATTTATTATACAATTTTGTGGTATAATCTATCTTGAATTGCATTTTGAATTAATATAAGAAATAAGGGGGATTAATGATGGAATCTGAACTTAAAATAGTAACTTTCAATATTGGTAAAGATAAGTTTGGGCTCGATATTATGAAGGTGGATGCCGTAATTGAGTATGAAGAAGCTACTACCCTCCCTAATACTTCCGATTATTTTGAAGGTATCATTAACTACCGAAATGAAGAAGTTCTACCCATAATTAACTTAAGGAAAAAATTTAGAATGCCTGATTTTGATGACAAAACACTTGCAAAAGTAATTGTTCTTAAAATGGATGAAAGAAAAGTTGGCATCATGGTCGATGATGTTAAGAATGTTCGAAGTATTAATCAGGATTTGATTGATGAAAAACCAAAAATTGGTGGTATTCGTCAGGCGGATTTTATAAGTGGTATAGCCCGTTTAGAAGACGGTATGTTGATAGTTCTTGATATAGATAAATTGATAACAAAAGAAGAAAAAATCGCAATAGACGAAGTAGTAACAGATTAAATCTAGCTTCTGATAAATTTTAAATAAAAATGGCGTATATTATAATTTTTTAAATACGCCATTTTTGTTTTCTATATTTCATTCTTCATCAGCTGAGGTGGGGATGACACAAATAAATTCCAAATCCTCTTCGCCTGCATTTTTCAATTGATGTTCTACACCACCAGGTATATAGACAAAACTATTTTCTTCTACTAGATTATATTTTTCTCCATCAAAAACTTCTGCTTTGCCTTTAACTATATATATTTCATGTTCCCATCTATGAGAATGTTTTGGAGAATGTCCGCCAGGTTTAACAGTGAATAATCTCATAACAAAGTTTGGTGCATCAAAATTACTTTTACCTATTAAAATTCTTTTTTCAACATCTTTTGTTATTTCATTATTTATTATCAAAGGTTTTACTTCTTTGGCTTTACCTATAATTGCTTTATTTTGTTCCATCTATTTCTTCCTCCTCGGCTTTAATATTTTTAGCTTTTTTTATCCTATTAGGCATGCTTTCAATTAAAACCTTCAGTTTATCAACACTACTTAATATAGAGGCTTTATTTTGAGTTACTATCTCTTCGTAAACCTCATTACGATATATTTTTATATCTTTTGGAGCCTCAAACCCAATTTTAATATTACCGTTATTCATTTCTACAACGGTAAATTTGATTTTTTTGTCCCCTACCTGTATAACTATTGATTCTCCTATTTTTCTAGATAATATTAACAAGACTATTCACCGTCTTTTTGAACAGATAATAATTCTTCATTCCTTTCTAACTCTTCTTTCAAGCGATGCCTAATCATATATTTACTATCGTCGATCAAATATTGAATTCCTTTGTGATTATTTTGTGAAATAATTATCGGTGCAGCTAAATTTATTGTTATATCTTCTTCATTTTCTGGAATAGTAAGAATACTTAATATTATAGCATCTTCTGGTTTCTCTAAATTTAAGTATTCTGTTAAATCTTTAGGTAAAATAAATTCATAATCATTTCTTATAAGATTAGGTATCGTAACTGGAAAAGCTACATCTTTGTCTTCTAAAGAAACTAACCACATTATAGGATAGGTAGAGTCGGGGTCTAAAATTGCAAATTTTTTTAAACTTTCAAACCCAGGAATACCATATTCAAATATTACTATTTTATCAGTATCAATCTTTACTTTACCTAATTTAGTTTCAAACTCTTCGATCATTTAAAAACCCCCTTATAAATAATCTGCCAAAGTCGGAGGAATAATATTACCCGCAGCTTTTAAAGCAGCTTGTAAAACGTTTTGTTGCATAGCTAATTCCATAACCACTTGAGCCATATCCGCATCACTTTCTTTTGATAAAAAATCTGTTGAAAAAGTATTAAAATCTTTCATTCTGCTAGAGGTCAGTTCAAAAATCCTTTGTGTAGCACCTACATCAGATATAGCTTTTAAAGCCTTTGACTGTATTTCGTCTATATTACCTAATTCTTTCTGAATTAAACTGTTATCTCCACTATCAATTGCTTTTGATAATCTGTCTACTATCCCAAAAACTGATGCACCACTATCAGTTACAAAAACATCATAAACCGTTTTCCCATATTCTATATCTTGTCCACCAACTGATATCTTTTGTTTAATATTTGCTTGGGGTGGTACTAATATTTTGAACTCCCCATTTTCATCAATTCCTACAACTTTTTGATTATTGGTTGCCCCACCATAGATATAATTCCCAGATATTTCCGTATTAGCAATAGATACTAAATGTGTGTTGATTTTTTCAAGCTCTGTCGCTATCGCTTTTCTGTCAACTTCGCTCAAACTATCATTTGCTCCTCTAACAGCTAATTCTTTGATTCTTAGAAAAACAGAATTGAGTTCTTGTATCGAAGAATCATACATATTAGCATAATTTTGAGCAGTTTCTATATTTGATTGATAACGCTCAATTTCTCTCAATCTACTATCTAGATTAGACACCCTAGAAGCAATAGCCGCATTATCTGAAGGGTAACGAACTTTCTTACCAGTAGTCAATTGAGAATTTAAATCGCTGTATTTTCTTAAAACACCTTGTAAATCACCTAAGGTTCTTTTATTTAAAAAATTTTCTGTAATTCTCATAATTCCATCACCTTCTATTTTCTATTCTATCCTACACCTAATTTATTTATTACAGTATCCATCATTTGGCTAACAGCTGTGATAACTCTAGCTGAAGCATTAAAAGCTTGCTGATATTTCACAAGATTAGTCATTTCTTCATCTATTGAAACACCCATAATTTTTTCTCTTTCCAAACTTATTTGTGAGTTTAGAGTCTCACTATTAAGCCTCATCTTATCAGCAGTTTCCCCTTTTACACCCATTTCAGTTACGATACTACCCAGAAAATCTGAAAAACCGACTTTCCCATTATCTAGCAAATTAGCCTTATTTAACTTTGATATTTCATCCCACACAGTTACATTACCAGGACCAGTTGGAAAATAATTATTACTGTCATAATATCCCAGATCAACTGCCAATAATGAAGGATTATTTTTTAATGTAGATGAAACTGAAACTTGATTAATAATTCCAATTTCCTTCTCTATCCTAAGGATATCTGCTTTTGAAAATTGCTGTTCAATATCTGCCTGAGTAAAATTTGGAGATATAAGAGTTATTTGATTATTATTATTAATATCTCCTTCTAACAACCCTAAACCAACAAATAAATTCTCTGAACCTCTAATAGTAACATTATTTAAATCAAAATCTATCATATTTCCTGCTCTAAGAACAAACGAACCATGTGGAGTTATTGATGCTGTAACTCCTGTATTTGTAGTGTTAATTTTATCAACTAAATCATTTGCGGTATCTTTTAAGGGATTAATTTCTATCTTTATCCCGTTTATACTCATTTGCAAAGTATCGTTCGAACCCAAAATATTATTTAAAGTTGGTTCAGAAGTATCTAAAGCATCTAAGATAACTTTTTGAGCTTGCATGTCAGATAAAGAACCTTCAACATCATTCAACACAATTGTATCTAAATCAGCATTTGGTACCTTTGTTGTAGGTACTATGTATATATATCCTTCACCCGTAACTGTATCAGTATCATCTATAACCTTTAAATATCCTCCAGACCCTGAGTTTATTTTATTAACCAAACCATCTTTATCATCAAACGAAATAGTATACGTTTCATCGTTAATAGAAAATTCTAGAGAACCACTCTCAATCTTTGAAGCATCAATTTTATAGGCTCCTACTTCTTTAGTTGGAAATCCATAATTCTTAAAAAAATCACCTGCTACATCAACTATCAATTTGTTTAGAAACCCTGAAGAATCGTCAAAATATATAGAATTACTATTAGCATCGTATTCAAGAGAATCCGGGTAAGAAGCGGGATCAGAACCTGATGAAACTGAATAAAGACTAAAATCATTCCAATTAATATTAGGATCAGTATAAAAATTCTTATTACTAGTTACATAATTTATATTATCTGGATGAAAAACATCAGAATATCCAGCTATTCTAAATAACCTTGAATCTTCAAAACCTCTTTTTGCACTTATATCAGAAAAAAAGTTGGCACCTGTAATGGTTCCTGTAGAATCCCAACCTTCTTTGTGAATTAAATTTGTCGTATCTACTAAGTACAAACCAAACTCATCCAAGCTTGTTTGATAAGAAGGGATAATTTCATCTCTTAATTCAAAAAGAGCAGCCATCTTACCATCGTTGAAAGTTAACAAATTATTACCCACATATGCTTGGTAATTATCTTTTTCGCCTGTTATAGTTAAAGCTTTAATTTTTTGATAACTACTTCCGTTTAATACTACTTTATCTCCAATCGCCAAAGATAATTGTCCGTTAGCAAGATAAGTTGTTCTAACGTCTGTTAATTCAGAAAGTTTATCCAACAATCTATCTCTTTCGTCCAACAAATCATTAGGAGAACCACTTAGAGATCCAGAAGTTAGAATTTTTTGATTTAAATCAGCAATTCTTTCCAAATAACCATTAATTTCATTTATTCTTAGATTTATTTCGTTATTTATATCTTCGTTTAATTGTTCTAATCTATAATTAAGATCTTTCATTGTATTCACTAATTCATCAGCTCTAGAAACTATCTGAGCTTTAGCTGCTTCGTTTGAAGGATCCGTTTTCAGTTCTTCCATAGATGCCCAGAAATTATCATACATAGTTCTTAGCCCGGTTTCTCCGGGTTCACCAAATAATTGCTCCACATAATGAATATTGGAATAAATGTTTTCCCAATAGCTCAATCTTGAAGAAGTTTCTCTAAACTGGGAATCTAAAAATTCATCTCTGATTCGTTGGATATCACTTACAGTAGAACCTGTACCAAAAGCGATTGCCCTACCACCACTTCCCATAGTTGTTAATTTAATGGGATCTGTAGTAACAATTGATGGGGATTGCCTAGAATACCCTTCTGTATTTGCATTAGATATATTGTGTGCAACTACAGACATCGCTATTTTGTTAGTATATACTCCCAATAATCCTGTGTTTAATAGACCATTTAAAGTCATAGCACACATTTTAACCTCTCCATCCTTTGTTAGTTAAATCTTGTGTTTTGCTTTCACCTTTGTTGGTATAGGTATTAACATTGATAATAGATTCTGGATTGATAATTTTGTATATAAAATTATTTAAATTCGAATGAAAAGAAATCAAATCATTTAGTAGACTAATTTCATCTTTTAAATCTTTTAATGTATTAATCAAGTCAGATAATAGAATAGCGACTTCAACATTATTTTCTGAAAAAAAATCAATAATCGATTCTAAGTTATTATCTATACCGTTTTTTTCTATTAATTGATTCATAATTTGAACCCTAGAACTTTCTACTTTTTTAAAATTATTAGCTTTTTTTTCAATTATCAATAAAAACCCATTTATCTCGTTTACAGATATTTTTTCCATCAACCCATTTCTAAGATTAATAAAAGCATCAAGTAATTTTTTTAATTCATTATTTTCTTCTTTCAAAAGCTCTCTCATCAGTTCTATATCAGTAATACATACCACCTACTTTATTCGAACATTTTATTTACAATACTTTCTATATCTACTTTATAATTACCGTTTTTTATAGCGTCCTTTAGTTTATTTACTAAATCTTCTCGCACTTCAGGGATCCTATTTGATAATTCTATATACTTCTTAGATTCTCCTGTAATTTCATATACACTTTGCTTATTTTCCTCTTTTAGATCTTTTTTTAAAGATAATCGATCTAAATTTTTATGATTTAATTTATCCAAATTTTCTCTTCCTGCCGGATTAATATTATTGATATCCACTCCAAATTCCTCCTTTCAACAAATAATTCAAGCAAATATTACTTCCTTTTTCATTCTATTATCGTCTAAAATCATTGTTTCATTAGAAATTTTAGAAAAAAAACTATTAGCTATTAATAGATATTTTGTAATATAATAAATATTATATTTTAAAAATATTAGTTATATTTTTACTTGCATTTTCTTTTTTTTTGGTATAATTTTTTTAGACATTCCTAAAATATATAGGGAGGTATAGAATTATGGAAGGACGAATTCCATTAATTGGAGAAAAGTTTCCTGAAATGAAAGTTTACACAACTGATGGTATAAAAGAATTACCAAAGGACTACAAAGGGAAATGGTTAGTGCTTTTTAGCCATCCTGGAGATTTTACTCCTGTTTGTACAACTGAATTTGTAGAATTTGCAAAAAAACACGGGGATTTCAAAAAGATTAATACAGAGCTTTTAGGGCTTTCTGTAGATGCAGTACATTCCCATATTAAATGGATGGAATGGATTAAAGATAATTTGGGAGTTGAAATCACTTTTCCAATAATTGCAGATACAATGGGAAAAGTAGCTTCAAGGTTGGGAATGGTGGATCCAGAAAAAGGTTCAGCTACAGTTAGGGCAGTATTTATCTTAGACCCTGAAGGAAGTATTAGATTGATAATGTATTATCCTTCTGAGGTGGGTAGATACATAGATGAAATATATAGAGCTCTAAAAGCCCTACAATTATCAGACAAACATAAATTAGTAACCCCTGCCAATTGGCCAAATAACTCTATTTTAGGATCTAAAGTAATTATACCGCCAGCATCAACTTATGCAGAAGCAATGAAGAGAAAAACCTCAGGTGAAGAAGGTTATGATTGGTGGCTTAAAGTTAAAGAACTAAAAGAATAATCTGATTTTTTCAAAAGAGCGGCTTATAATAGTCGCTCTTTTTTATTATTAACAAATAGTAAAATTATTAATCTAATTTTTCTTAGCTCCGAAATTTTAAAAAACGCTTCTTTTCCAACATTCACTGAACTTCCTGTTAAAAATAACTTTAAAAAACATTTGTACTTTTTCTTATAAAAATAATAATATTTGTTTGCTAATATATTTATGATCATTATTTGCTAGTATCTATTATATCTTCTTCTTATTAACTTGTATTCCAATTTTACTCCCGTTTTTTGAACGCATAACACAGGTAAGAAGTCGATAATTTGTTTTTCAGCTTATTAAAAAAGCTAATTTTTTTTTACACTATAACGGTTAAATCAAAAGTTAAAGGAGGGAATAAATGGAAGAAGTAACGATAAAAAATCTATATAAAATATGCTGAATTTCTAATTAGATTCAGAATGAGCGATCAACAATTAGGAGATCTAATGGGTAAAATAGCTGATAGTAATGAGGAACCATTAAAAGTAGCAACTGAATGGATGTACGAATACGAAGATCTTGTAGAAAGTTGGATTCCAAATAAATAATTAACAAAACCATGTAAAACTGCACCTTTTAGGGTGCGGTTTTTTTATGATATAATATATATGTGATTTTTTTTACTAATTTTGTACTTAAAAGGAGACTCAATTAAGTATGCGAAAAGATAGGATAGAAAGTTTGATTGATTTAATGCAAAAGAATCATATTTATCAGGCTATTATTACTTCCACCTCTTCAATTTATTATTTTTTGCAAGAATGGATTGAGCCTGGAGAAAGACTAATTGCTTTATTTATAAATATTTCAGGCAAGGTAAAATTAATAACTAATGAAATAAATAGGATTCAAAATTTGCATGAAGATTATCTTTTGAAATATTCAGACTCTGAAAACCCCATAAAAATCTTAACTTCATTTATCAAGAGTGATGAAAAAGTAGGAATAGATGAAAAATGGAATGCAGGTTTTCTGTTAGACTTAATAAAAGAAATAAATACAACAAATCTGGAAAATATTTCTCCTTTAATAAGCAATTTACGAATGATAAAAGATTCTGAAGAAATTAGATTAATGAAAGCTTCTTCTCTAATAAACGATAATGCAATGGAAAAGGTTATAGAAATAGTTTCAGAGATGCTACCTGAAAAATATTTGGCAAAAGCTATTAAAAATATTTTCGAAAAAGAAGGGGCCGATGAAGTTTCATTCAATCCTATAATTGGATATGGAAAAAACTCTTCTGATCCTCATCATTTACCTGACAATTCAAAAGTTAAAGATGGTGATCCTGTCTTAATAGATATAGGATGTATTAAGAATTATTATTGTTCTGATATGACAAGAACCGTATTTTTTGGAAAACCCACTGAAAAAATGAAAGATATATACCAAATAGTTTTGGACGCTAATTTACAGGCAATAGAACATGTTAAACCTGGTGTTATGGCTTCTGAAGTTGATTCAATTGCCAGAAATTTTATTAAGAATAAAGGATATGGAGATTTTTTTAAACATAGATTAGGGCACGGCGTAGGATTAGAAATTCATGAACCTCCATACATATCGTTCAATTCAAAAACAACTTTGAAACCGGGAATGATTTTCTCAATCGAACCAGGAATTTATATCCCCAAAATTGGAGGAGTAAGAATAGAAGATTTGGTCTTAGTAACAGAAAATGGTTTTGAAGTCTTGAACAAATATCCAAAAGATTTTATAGTTATATGACTTTTTAACCTTTTTATGATTGTTCCACATAAACTTAATAGTTAACTTGAAATATATCTTTTTATGTGGTATAATTTTTTAAAGATAATGACCAATGGTCATTTTTTATTTTGAGAGGTAGATCTTATGGTTAATAGTCGATATGATAAAAAAACAAAAGAAGAAAAGAAGAATTTAATAATGAATATAGCAGAAAAAATATTTGTAGAGAAAGGCTATCAAAACGCAACGATGACTGAAATAGCAAAAAAAGTTAATATTGCCAAAGGTACTCTTTATTTGTATTTTTCTAGCAAAAAAGATCTCTACTTTACTTCAGTGGAAAGGGCTTTAACTACTTTAAAAAATTTGATTATTGATAATTTCAAAAACTGCAAAAATGGCTTTGAAAAGGTTGTCACTATGGGAAAAACTTATGTTTTTTTTAGTACAGAATATCCAAATTATTATAAATTAATTCTAAATTATGAAACCTTAGAATTTAATTTTGATGACAAAGATCAACACGTGAAAAAAACATATGAGAGAAGCCAGGAAATATTTGAACTGTTAGTTTCTTGTGTAAAAGAAGGTATCAAAGATGGTTCTATAGATAAAGAATTTGATCCTTCAAAAATATCGATGATACTTTGGGGCGAAATAACCGGACTAGTTCAACAAGTAAATCTTAGAGGAAAGTTGTATAAAAAATGGACTGGATTAACTCCCATTCAAATATATGAGTATTATATTGAAGTAACAAAAAAAATGCTAATTGCAAACTAATAAAATATTTTTATTTCTAAAATACAAAACAGCAGGAGGTAAATAGATGAAAAAAGTTGTTATAACTGGTATAGGAACAGTCAACTCAATAGCAAAAAATTGTGAAGAGTTTGTAAAAGGTTTAAAAGATATGAAAATTGGTATAGACAAAATAACACAGTTTGACACTACTGATCACAAGGTTAAAATCGCAGCTGAAATAAAAGATTTTGATCCACAAAAATACTTAGATAAAAAAACAGCAAAAAGGTACGATAGATTCTTACAATTAGCTATTGCCGCTTCCGATGAAGCGATAAAAGATTCGGGATTAGAAAACGACGGGGAATGGAAAGAAAATGCAGCCGTTATTATAGGTTCGGGAATAGGTGGTTTTAAAACGTTATATCATGAATTCCATGTTATGGAGAAGAAAGGCCCAAAATTTGTAAGCCCTTTTTTGATACCTATGATGATCGCTGATATGGCTAGCGGTGTTGTTTCAATAAAACATCAATTGAAAGGTCCTAACTTCACAACTGTTAGTGCTTGTGCCTCCGCAGTTCATTCGATTATTAGTTCAGTTATGTTGATAAAATCTGGAGAAGTTGATGTAGCAATAACTGGAGGCTCTGAAGCTGTTATAGATCCTATGCCAATCGCTGCTTTTGCAAATATGACCGCATTGTCACAAAGAAATGATGAGCCCCAAAAAGCATCAAGACCTTTTGATAAAGAAAGAGATGGTTTTGTGATGGGTGAAGGTGCTGGAGTATTAGTTCTAGAATCTGAAGAACACGCCAAAGCCAGAGGAGCTAAAATCTATGGTTATATAGCTGGTTATGGTATGACAGGAGATGCCTACCATATAAGCCAAACTGATCCAGAAGGCACAGGAGCAGCAAGAGCGATTAAAAATGCTTTAGATATGGCAAAGATAGATCCCTCAGAGGTAGATTTAATAAATTGCCATGCGACAAGCACTCCTGTTGGAGATAAATCTGAGGTTCGAGCTATTAGAAACGTTTTTGGGAAAAACGCAACTAATCCTATAATGCAATCAACCAAAACATTGATTGGTCATTCGCTTGGAGCTGCTGGTGCAGTCGAATTAATAGCCTCTATATTAGAAAGCCAGAATGAGTTTGCGCATGGTATGCCTAACCTTGATAACCCAGATGAGGAAATGAAAGATCTAAATATTCCAAAAGAAACTAAGAATCAACGAATTGATGTTGTTTTAAAAAATTCTTTTGGTTTTGGTGGTCATAACGCTTCATTGATTTTTGTGAGAGATTAAAGGGGGAGATTGTAAATGCCAAAAATAGGTATAGTTACTGATAATACTTGTGATATCGATCCAAAAAAATTAGAAGAAATGGGGATAGGATACGTATCCCTATATGTCAATTGGAAAGGTGGTTTTGTTAGAGCAGTAGATATAGATATCGATGAATTTTATGAGGAATTAAAAACAGTAGATTATATACCTGCTACATCTCAACCTACTCCTCAAGATTTTGAAGATGTTTATAAAAAGATGCTTAAAGATTATGATGAACTTATATCTGTCCATATTTCAGAGAAACTGAGTGGAACCTATAATTCCGCAAGGATTGCCGCAAAAAATATTGACGAAAAAAGAATTCACATAGTTGAAAGTTATGAAGCAACCTGGGGATTGGGACACTTGGTATTCGCCCTAAAAAATCTTATAGATTCTGGACATTACAATATTGAAGAATTAAATGAATATGTTGAGCATTTTCATGAAAAAGTAAATGTATATTTCACAGTTGGTAGTTTAAACTATCTCGCAAAAGGCGGAAGAATTGGGAAAGCAACTGCTTTCTTAGGGAGTATGTTAAATATAAAGCCTCTTTTAAACTTAGAAAAGGGTGAAATTTTACCTGTTAAAAGGATTAGAGGTTACAATAAAATAATTAAAGAATTAACTACATTAGCAATGGAAGAAAAGGGTAAAGGCGAATTGAAATATATTACAGTAGAGCATACAGGAAGTCTAAAATTGGGTGGAGATTTAATGGACGAAGTAGTTAAACTTGGAGTTCCACGTGAAAAAATAATTTTTGAACCTATGGATATCATAATAGGTATGCACTTAGGACCTGATTCCGGAGGGATTATAACAACCTGGGAGTGAAATTAATGAATATAGATGAAATTATGAAGATATTACCTCATCGTTATCCTTTTTTATTAGTGGATGGAGTAATAGATATTTCTGATGAGAGAATTAAAGCTTTTAAAAATGTAAGTATCAATGAGCCTTTCTTTCAAGGACATTTCCCTAATTACCCAATAATGCCAGGCGTGTTAATTATTGAAGGCATGGCTCAAACTGCGGGCTTGTTACTTATGAAAGATATGGAAGGGGATTTAATTCCCCTTTTTACTGGAATTGACAAGGCAAGATTTAAAAGAGAAGTAAGACCAGGGAACAAGTTAGTTTATGATTTGAAAGTTTTACAAAAAAAAGCAAATATGTTCAAATTACAGGGAATTGCCACAGTTGAAGACAAAGTATGTGTTCAGGCTGAGATAATGGTTGGAATAAAACAAGATTAAATACGGAGGTGTAGTTTTGGAAACTGTTAAAAATAGAGTAACTGAGTTGTTAAATATAAAATACCCTATTTTAGAAGGAGGAATGGCGTGGGTCGGAACTGCTAAATTAGCTGCAGCTGTTTCAAATGCCGGAGGGCTTGGAACAATAGGTTCTGGAAATATGGATGCAAAACTTTTAAAAAATCAAATAGATACAATAAGAAAATTGACTGATAAACCTTTTGCTATTAATGTAATAATGCTCAATCCGCATATAGAGGAAGTAATTGAATTAATTATTCAGGAAAAAGTTCCCATTGCTATACTAGCTGCGGGCAATTCTAGTAAGTATATTTCCAAGCTTAGGGAAAAAGGAATCAAAACTTTAGCTGTTGTTTCTTCTGAGAATCTTGCGTTGAGATTGGAAAATGCGGGCGCTCAAGCCATAATAGGTGAGGGGATGGAATGCGGTGGCCATATAGGTGATGTTACAACAATGGTCTTAGTACCAAAACTAGTGGAAATATTATCTGTTCCTGTCATAGCAGCTGGAGGCATTGCAGATGGAAAAGGTGCTGTCGCAGCTCTCTCACTAGGCGCAGAAGGAATACAAATGGGGACACGATTTATTGCGACTTATGAATGTGAAGCACATGAAAATTATAAAAAGAAAATAATTGATGCAGGGATAAGAGATACAATTATTACTGGTCAAAAGATGGGTCATCCGGCAAGGATAATTAAAACAAAATTCGGCAAAAAAATAGCAAAATTAGAGGCTTCTTCTCCAGAAGAAGCAGAAGAAGCGTTAGTTGGAAGTCTTATGAAGGCTTTCGTATATGGAGATGAAGAAAGAGGGTCTTTTATGGCCGGACAATCTTCTGGATTAATAAATGAAATAAAAAGTGTAAAAGATGTAATAGAAGATACCATGGACTATATAATTAACAATAAATTTAGTAAATAAAAAATGGAGGCGATAGATTTGCGATGTTTTGTTTTTACAGGTCAAGGTTCCCAATATCTTGGAATGGGAAAAGAATTGTTAGATAATAAACCTGAATATAATATGTATTTTGATAAAGTTAAGGACAAAATAAATGTAGATATTAAGAGTATTATATACGGAAACGATGAGAAAGAACTTACACTTACACAAAATGCGCAAGTAGCAATATTAACAGTAAGTTACATAAAATATTTGTATTCTTTGGAACAAGGTATAAAACCTGACGTTGTTGCAGGCCACTCACTAGGTGAATGGACAGCAATATTGGCTGCTAATGTTATTGATTTTGAAGATGCTATTGAAGCTGTTTATTACAGGGGTTTATATATGAGTGAAGCCTTCGAACCTGGAAAAGGTGGGATGGCTGCAATAATAGGCATGGATCTGAATGAAATTCAAAAAGTTTTAGAAAATTATCCTAATGTTCAGATAGCTAATTATAATTCACCAACTCAAATTGTAATAAGCGGAGAAATGGAAGAACTTTTAATTTCCATGGAAAAGCTCAAAGAAAATGGAGCAAAAAGAGTAATATCTTTGAATGTTAGTGGACCTTTTCATTCTAAATTCTTGAAAGATGCAGAAAATAGATTGAGACAAAAAATTGAACAGGTCACTTTTAGAACTCCTTCTATTCCTGTTGTTCAAAATGTAACAGCTAGATTTGAAAAGGATCCTGAAGTTATAAAAGAAAATATAATAAAACAAATTACTTCCCCTGTAAAATGGGTTGATTGTGTCAAAGAATGTATTAATAAAGGTGTAGACGAATTTGTTGAAGTTGGCCCAACAAAAGTTCTAACTAAGTTTATCAAACAAATAGATAAAAATGTGAGACTTGTTAACATATAATAAAACCGGGGGTGTTTCCATTGAGGTTAAAAGGTAAGGTTGCTTTGGTAACAGGGGGATCAAGAGGTATCGGTAAAGAAATCTGTCGACTTTTTATAAAAGAAGGTGCTAAGGTAGCTTCGTTAGCGATGGATAAACAACCTCTAATAGAAGATTCTGAAAAAAATGATTTCCCTGAAAACAATTTTGTTTATTACCAGGCAGATATAACAGATTTTGAAAAAGTGAACGACATTGTTACTCAAATTTATGAGAATTTTGGAAAAATTGATATCCTGGTAAATAATGCTGGAATGGCAAAAGATACTTTTTTAGTAATTATGAAAGAAGATGATTTTGATAAGGTTATTCAAGTCAATTTGAAAGGTACTTTTGTGGTGACAAAAGCTGTGGCAAAAATAATGAGAAAACAGAAATTTGGAAATATAATAAATATGGCTAGTGTTGTTGGAATAGAAGGCAACATAGGGCAAACTAATTATTCTGCCGCAAAGGCCGGAATTATAGGCATGACCAAATCTTGGGCAAAAGAATTAACCATGAAAGGTGAAAATATTAGAGTCAACGCAATAGCACCTGGTTTTGTTAAAACAGGGATGACAAAAAGCCTAAAAGAAGATTTAATCGATTATGTAGTTGAAAACACTTGTTTAAAAAGATTAGGAGAACCTAAAGACATAGCAAATCTGGCTCTTTTTTTAGCAAGTGAAGACTCTTCGTTTATTACAGGACAAGTTATAAGAATAGATGGAGGTTTAAGATTATAAAATTATAATAAATTAAAATCAAAAACCCTAGAGATTGAACTGCCCCATGTCAAGTAGACACAAAAATTAATAAAAAACTATATACAACTGGATGCTTGGTTTCTGAACTTAACAGGAGCTACGCATCCAAATTTTTCTGGAATCTATCTTTGTTATAAAGTTTAATACGGTTTTATTCCCCTTCCTCGAAGGGGTGGATGCAGCGTTTTATGCTGCAGACGGGGTAGTCGGTTCTATTCCCCTTCCTCGAAGGGGTGGATGCAGCGTTTTGTGCTGCAGCCGGGGTAGTCTCTCTTTAATTTGCTTTTAGCAAATTGAAAATCCAATTCAAAAGCAACTACCCCGTCTGTGACAATAACCGTCACAGCCACCCCTTCAAAAAGGGGAATTAAACCTAAATCTTTTGCAAGAGGTAAATTAATACTTATTTAGGAAGTTTTATTATTTCACTCTAAAATTTCTTTTAGTTGGTCTATGGTTATTTTCAGAATATTTTTCTTTATCTTATTAATCTCTTCTTCGCTTGCTTTCTTTATTTTTTCTTCTAACTCTTTATCAAATTCTTTTCCAAATCTTTGGTTTAGTATTTCTAATACTAATTCTTTCTTTCCTTCTAGCTCTCCTTCTTCCTTGCCTTTTTCAATTCCTTTTTCAAATCCCTCTTCTTTGCCTTTTTCAATTCCTTCTTCAAACAATGAAGCT